>JAFAPG010000696.1 GCA_019247235.1 Acidobacteriota bacterium | reverse complement strand
CCTTAGCCATCGAGCGCATCAGCGGTGACGGGTTCTGCTCGATTCTGCTTTTGCACATCGACGGCGAGCATCTGCTCGAAGGATCCGGGGGCAGTCTGCCCCGGGATTACTTGCGGGCGGTAAACGGCCTCAAAATTGGCCCCAGCGTGGGGGCCTGCGGCACGGCTGCCTTTCACAATCAAACCACCATCGTCGAAGACATCGCCACCGATTTTCGTTTCGAGGGACCGCGCGATTTTATCCTCTCTTATGGTCTCCGCGCCTGCTGGAGCGTGCCCATCCGTGACTCCAAGGGGAGAGTGCTCGGCACGTTTGCTATGTACCACAGCCAGCCGTCAAGGCCGAGAACGCAAGACTTACGTCTGGTCGAGGCGGGAGCGCATCTGGCCGGCAACGCCATTGAGCGCCTGCGAGCCGAAGAAAGCCTGCGAGAAAACGCGGAACGATTCGATCTGGCGGAGCGCGCAGCCTCCTTTGGAATCTGGCAATTCGATCCCAGTACCGGGCAACTCACCATCTCTCCAGGCTTTGCGGCTCTGATCGCAATCCCGGAGGCGCGACAGTTGACCATCGACGAGTGGCGAGAGATTACCCATCCGGAAGATCGCGCGGCCATGGAAAACGCGATTACCAGTGCCTCGCACATTGGCCACGCCCTGGAAACCGAATTTCGCGTGGTGCGGCCCGACGGCTCGGTGCGCTGGCTGCGCAACTTAGCCGGGGTGGAGCGTGGCGAAGCCGGCGCCCGCATGGTGGGAGCCTCGATCGACGTTACCGCGCAAAAAGAGATGGTCATCTCGCTCGAACAGTCCAGAACCGCGGCCGAGGCGGCAAGTCGGGCCAAGAGTGAATTCCTGGCCAACATGAGTCATGAGATCCGCACCCCTCTGAACGGGATTATAGGTATGACCGAATTGGCGCTCGACACCGATCTCACGGCCGAGCAGCGCGAGTACATCGATACCGTTAAGTTGTCGGCCGACACCTTGCTCGCGGTGATCAACGACATCTTGGATTTTTCGAAGATCGAAGCGGGGAAAATAGATCTTGAAGCCACGGACTTTAATCTGCGCGATGTTCTCGAGACTACTCTGAAAACCTTCGCCCTGCCAGCCGATGAGAAAGGACTGGAGCTGCTCTGTGACATTGAGGCCGAAGTGCCGGAACTGGTGAACGGGGACCCCAATCGGCTGCGCCAGATCGTTACTAACTTGGTGGGAAATGCCATTAAATTTACCCCCGAAGGCGAAGTAACCCTGAAGGTAAAACTTGAGCAGGCCCGATCCGATGATCGGCTGCTTCACTTCACGGTCTCCGATACAGGAATCGGAATTCCGGCCGACAAACAGCAGTCGATCTTTAACCCCTTTAGTCAGGCAGACTCATCGACCACTCGCAAATACGGAGGTACGGGACTTGGTTTGACCATCTCCGCGCGCCTGGTCGCCATGATGCGAGGAAGAATCTGGTGCGTGAGCGAACCGGGACGAGGATCTCAGTTCCACTTTACCGTCTTGCTCACATCTGCTCGAAACACGGTCGAACCTGAAACCAAGGCGCGGAGCGAAGCCCTGCGAGGTCTCAAGGTTCTCATTGTGGATGATAACGAGACCAATCGCCGGGTGCTCCACGGAATGCTGAAGGGCTGGAATGTGGTTTGCTCAACGGTGGCCAGAGCCGACGAAGCCTTGGCGGAACTGGTATCTGCGCATCGCGCTGACGACCCTTACCGTCTGGTGCTGACCGACATGCATATGCCGGAGATGAACGGCTTCACCTTGGTCGAAGAGATCCGGCGCCGCCCTGACCTCTGTCCGCTGCCCATCATGATGCTCAGTTCGGCGGGATATCAAGGCGACGCCGCGCGCTGCCAGCTTCTTGGGATCAGCTCGTATTTGCTCAAACCCATTCGCAAATCAGAACTACTTTCCGCCTTGCTCTCACTCGTCGGGCAAACCCAGCGGGAGCGAGCTACCCGAGCGAGACCGAAAGGCTTGCCATCGGACAAAATCTTACAAATTCTCCTCGCGGAAGACAATCGCGTCAACCAAACCGTGGCCGTGCGCATGCTCGAAAAAATGGGCCATTCCGTGCTCGTGGCCAACAATGGCGTAGAGGCGCTGGCCCTACTGGATCAGCATTCCTGCGATCTGGTGCTGATGGATATCCAGATGCCGGAGCTGGACGGCGTCTCGGCAACCAAGAAGATTCGAGAGCGGGAAAAACAGACGCACGCCCATATCCCCATCGTAGCCATGACTGCCCATGCCATGAAAGGAGACCGGGAACTTTGTTTAGCCTGTGGCATGGACGGCTATTTGTCGAAACCAGTCAATATAGCCGAACTGGAACGCGTGATTTTGCAGGTAGCAAACCTCGGACCCACCGAGGCGATGGCGAACCGAGCTTTCACGGCTCCGCCGGAGAAAACCGTTAGCTGGGACCCGGCTCGCATCTTAGCTGGGCTGGGTGGAGATAAGAAACTATTCCATGAAGTGGTGGCCATCTTCCTCGAGGAATCGCCCAAGCAAATGGCCAAGTTGCGCGATGGGCAAGCACGCGGCGACCTATCCTCGATGGCCAAGATCGCGCATTCGCTCAAAGGGGAGCTCGGCTACATGGGGCTAACCGATCTGACCCATATGGCGCGGGAGCTCGAGGAGGTCATCCGCGCCAATCATGCGGATGAGGCTTCTCGCTTGGCGCTGACGCTCGATCGGGCCATTGCCGCAGCCCTGGACGAGATTCGCGCCATCATGAATGCTGGTGCGGGAAAGACTTTCAGCGCCGCCAGCAACGGAGGTCAGCAATGACCACCGACGAGCGTCTGTTACCAGAATCAAAAGCCACCAGCGAGGAGTTAGCCGACCGAATTCTTGTCGCCGAAGACGACCCCATGTTTCGCAAGATACTCCAGAGTTGGCTGGAGAGTTGGGGATACCAGGTGATATCGGCCGAGGATGGTGCTCGCGCCTGGGGCATACTGGAGCAAGAGAAACCACCGGAGCTCCTCATTCTGGATTGGGTCATGCCCGCCATCGACGGCATCGAACTTTGCCGCCGGATTCGCGAACAACAGCGTCAACCACAGCCGTACATCCTACTGGTAACGGCCAAGGACGACAGTCAAGATGTTGTACGCGGCCTCGATGCGGGGGCCGATGACTACCTGACGAAGCCCTTCGATAACAACGAATTTCGCGCTCGTTTGCGGGTAGGACAACGCACCCTGGACCTACAAACCAGTCTGATCAAAGCGCGCGAGGAACTACAATTTCAGGCAACCCACGATCTGCTTACCGGTATTTGGAATCGCTCGGCGCTGCTAGATCTTTTCAACCGCGAGCTGGAACGCTCGACCCGGGCTGCGATCAGCACCGCCGTTCTCATGCTGGACGTCGATCACTTCAAGCGCATCAACGACACCCACGGACACCTTACTGGCGATGTAGTTCTCAAAGAGATCGCCCATCGTATTGGGCGCGTCGTCCGTATCTACGATCTAGTCGGGCGCTATGGAGGAGAGGAATTTCTGGCCGTGCTCCCCAACTGCAATCGTGAGCAAGTGGTACACAGTGCCGAGAGGATTCGTTCGGTCATTGAGAATGGCCCGATTGTAATTCCCGGCTCAGAGCTCCACGTCACGGTCAGCATCGG
>JAFAPG010000625.1 GCA_019247235.1 Acidobacteriota bacterium | reverse complement strand
CGTCCCTCCCCCCTCGGGCAGGGCGTCGACCGCCGACTGAACCGAGCCAAAGTTGCCCGAACCATCGGCTGCGACGACCAGGACCTGCGACGCGGGTAGAGCCGCGGCTGCGGAGGAGGTAGAACCCACAGGTCGGCCGCCTGCGGTCTGATGGGCGGCGGCCCCGAAAGGAACGAAGTGGCCGTCGCAGGAAGGCACCTTATGGTCGCCGGCCAGGCGGATGACCTCAACATCATCACCAGAAAAGATAAAGTTCACTTGGCCGGGGCCGGTCGAGATGCGCGCGTGCGCGACTTGAACTTGGTCCGCGGGGATTCCCTGTAACTCGACTCCATCGAAGACCATGCGCAAAGGATGCGCGGTGTCGAAGCCTTCGAGGGAAACTTTGCCGCCGCCTAGCACGCGGACATTTTGCAACAGAACGGCTTCAAACCGGGGCACGAGCGAGCCTGTTGTAGTGGGGTCGTAGGTTGTCTCCATTACAATCGGGTTCCTAACATCGCGCATACAGACGTCGCGATAGGATACGTTGTTCACCAATCCGCCGCGTTGCGGGTTGGACTTAATGCGGATGCCATTGTCGGCTCCGTCGATGGTGAGATCGCGAACCTCGACATCGCTGACCCCACCCTGGGTCTCACTTCCGATGGACATGCCATGGCCGGTATAAAAATGGCTGTCGGCAACGGTGATGTGGGTAGCAGGACCGGCGCTCCCAGCTTTGATAGCCACATTGTCGTCGCCGGCGTGGATCTGACAATGAAGAATGCTGACGTTAGTGGAGGAAGAGGGGTCGATGCCATCGGTGTTGCGCGCCCTTTTGGGGGAGTCGATGGTGACGCCCCACGCAGTGAATCCATTGGTTCGGCTCACCAATACGTGAAAGTTGGGCGAATTCCGCAAGCTGATGCGGTAGAGCGTGAAGCCGTCCGCCTGATCCGCAACGATGATGCGGGGCACGTTCTGTGACGCGTTTTCAACTTTGGCTTGCTGGGCTAAGTCCCACCACGAGACCTTCTGGCCGATCAACTTTTGGCCCCCTCGACCGTCGATGACTCCCTCCCCCATGACCCCCGCATCATGGGCGCCGGAGAGGCGAATCAGTGGATGGCAGCCTCTGCCGTTGTGATCCACAGTGCCGCATTTGCCGGGGCTTATATCGTAATCTCGCGGGTTGCGAGAGGCGAATAGCGTGGCACCGCGGTCGACTAGCAGGGTAATTCCCTGTCGCAGCTCAAGCGGAGCGGACAAGAAGGCATTATGCTCTCCGCCTGCGCGCAGCTCGACGGCTGTACCCGGCTGACATCCGTCGATGGCTTGTTGGATCCGTTCGGTATCGAGCCTCGCCTCGTCGTGGTCTTCTAAAGTCTCGTTCTTTGCCGTGAGCTGAGCATCGAGACTGCGGCAGACCGCAGGAATGCGTGGTTCGCTGACCTGGCGCGTATCCTGCGCATTCGCCCGGAGGCAAAATGCCGTTAGGCTCACTGCCATGACCAGAGTTCGCGGCAGAAAACGCAGGCGAGCGGCGGATGCCGCTTGGCCTTCAAAATCCCCGAACACCTGGTTTGGGAGCCGAAGCGACTCAGGCTGCTCGGGACTTCTACCCAATCTCACCTTCATGGTAGCTAGGTCATCACTCTTCCTAGAATACAAAGCGAACCCCAAACTGCAGCTGACGTGGCCGGTTGGCCTGTGTATTAATTACTCCGAAACTGGTACTGGTGACCTGGGTATTGGGAGCGCCGTAAGTCGGGTGGTTCCACACGTTGAAGGCTTCCAGGCGAAACTGGAGATAGGTACTCTCGTTGAGACTGACTCGCTTGAGCAGCGAAGCATCGAAGTTGTTCTGGCCGTCCTGCCGGAGGTCGCTGAAGGTGGTAGGCAGTGAACGCAGATGGAATTGAAATTGTCCGCCCGAGGCGGTCACAAAATGCGAAGTGTCAAAGGCAACTCCGCTGATGCGCCGGTTGTTCAAGTGCAGTGGACCTAGGGTGACGGCTTCTGAGCCCACCGGGCAAGCGCCGCTAATGGCAGGCACAGCGCAGAGGGGGTAGTCGCCGGGGTTGTTGCTGCTGCCATTCATCCACAGAATGGGCGCACCGGTCTGATAGGTATAAATTCCATTCACCGCCCAGCCACCGATTAACACATCCGCCCAGCGGGATCCAACATTCACCAGCCGGCCGCGGCCGATCGGCAGTTCATAGTTGGCGGCAGCCACGAAGCGATGGGTGTGATCAAAGGGCGAAATGCGTTTCTCGGGGTTGACATCGGTGGCGTTCAGAAAGGCGTCGCGCTCGATCAATTTCGACAATCCATAAATACCGACCAGCTGAAGGCCTTTCGAGAAACGTCGCTCCACGCGGACATTCAGCTCATGGAAATAGGAACTTCCTCGGCTTACGTTGCGCTCCACCAGACCACTGCTGAAGGTGGTCGAATCGGTCACCGGGTATTCGGGGAAGGGGGCGATTACTTGCTGGACCATCGTATTGGTCCCGTTCAGACTGGTGCCGGGCAGAAGGCCGGCGAAGGGATTGGGCACAGATGCGGTCAACGTGTTGACTAGGGTTGTGTCACGACGAGGCAGGGTGCTCAGGTATTGCCGGGGAATACCGTTGAATTGCACAAATGCCACCGGAAGGTCGAGCGCGTGGTTGCCTATGTAAGCCACCTCGACAACCGTGCTCTGCCCGATCGCATGCTCCACCCCGACAGTCCAGCGCTCAGCATAGGGATTCGTCATCCGCGGATTCAGAAAGTTCACCGTTTGGCCGTCGAAGGTGGCGAGGCCTGCCGATGAGCCCCCCGGCTGGAGAAAGCCGTTAGGAAAAGGATTAGTTAAGTTTGCACCGGGCAACAGGAAGTTCGAAGCAACCGCAACCTGCGTGGTCTGATTGAAGCCCTGTTGGGTCAGAATCGGGCTGGTTGAATAACCGCCCGTAGGATTCAAATTGGAGAGCGCGATCGGCTGCACAAACAGCCCAAACCCCCCGCGGATTACCGTCTTCTCATGAAGGATGCCTGGTGACCAGGCAAAGCCAATGCGCGGGCTGGCCAGCCTGGATTTGTTGTCATAGATGGCACCATCGCTCGGAGAGGGGAAAGTCAGTCCCCCAGGAACCAAAAAATTTACTGGAAAGGGCATTTTCGAGGCGGTCTTGGTGTTGTAGGCGGCGATAGCGGAGCCGGCGACCGGGTTCGTGGCGGCAAAGTTGAACCCGTTATTGGTACGTCCAAGTTTCTCCCGATAGGGGGTCTCGTAGTCGAAGCGAAGGCCTAAATTGAGCGTGAGGTTTGATTTCACACGCCAGTCATCCTGCAGGAAGAACGCGGAATAGTACGAGGTGTAAGTGCCGCGCGTATTCAGGTCAAACGTTCCGCTAGTGGGGAGGCCGAGAAGAAATGCAGCGAAATCCTGGCCAAAGTTAGCCGCCGGCGAACTCGACGTAGGACCGCTGGTCCACTGGGTAGTGAAGCTGAAGGCTCCGGTTGAGGCGCCATAGCTTTGCGCGTCCAGGCGATACTGGCGCGCATCCACCCCGACTTTCAAGGCGTGGTTATTCAGCTGTTTTACAAGATCACCAAACACTTGATAGGACTGAGAGGGAACAAGGTCTGAGGTGCTGCTACTGAAACAGTCAAAACTGCTTGCCTGAGTGGTGTCGTTGCCGCAAGACCTGCCAAAACTGATCGCCGGCAATTGACGATAGGTGCTGGACGAGCCAAGGTAGGAAGGAAAGCCGAGTGAACTGGGGTCAAAACCTGCCAGCGGCGCGGGATGACCCTCGCGCATCCGGGTATAGTTGGCGCGAACGTTCAAGATCAAAGAGGGGCTGAACGTGTATACCTCATCGAAGGTCGCGCCCCAGTTCTCCCGAGTCAGGAGAGAGCCTGTCGTGTGGTTGCCGAAGTAATTGTTTTTCGACTGCAGTTCCGTGTTGTGGCGGATGTTGAACGCCAATCGACTGCGATCGCTCGTGGCCCAATCCAGACGCCCAAGTTCGTTGCTGTAGTCGTCATCCGTGGTTGAGCTATTTCCCAGATTCGAGTAGCCCGTAGCTGTTCCGGCCAGGTTGGGCTTGGGATAAAACTTCAGATAGGCGAGCGCCACCGGGTTGAGCAATTGCTGCGGGATTATATTGCACGGAGTGCCGCCTACCTGGGTCCCGAATCCCGCGCCCGAAGTCAGCTTGGGTGTCACCGGATTGCCGCTCGAATCGCACTTGAATGGCACCCGGTTTACTGTATTGCCGCTCAGCGTGCCGCTGTAAGGATTAAAGATCTGATAACTCGCGCCAAGCTTCAAGAGCGCCGAGAGATCGCCGGTGCGCTCGGCATCCGTCGGCACGGTCAAAAATTTGGTGTTGGGCTGGCTGTCGGTGAGTTTCTCCCAGGTGAAAAACCAGAACAGCTTGTTGCGACCGTCGTACAGCTTAGGAATCATCACCGGGCCGCCGGCCGTGAGTCCGTACTGATTGTATTTAGTGTCTTGAACCGGAATGTTTGCCAAGCTATTGAATACCGTGTTGGCCGACAGAGCCGAGGGCTGGGTGAACTCATAAAGGGATCCATGGAGGCGATTGGTACCCGTCTTCATAACCTCATTGATGGTGCCACTGGCGGTGTGACCGTAGGCAGCGTCGGTATCGAAGGCCTTAACTTTTACCTCCTGGACGGCGTCTTGGGGTGGGGCATAAGCCGCGCGGTTGTCCCAAGTAGCATTCGGCGCCCCGTCCATGAGGAGTTCGCTCGTCTGCGAGGGCAGCCCCCCAATGCTCCAAGCGGCCCCTGCACCATTGTCAAACGGGTGGACCAGCGTAGGATTGCCGGTCGCAACTACCCCGATGGCAAGTTGCGTGATCATAATCGGATTCCTGCCATTCAGCGGAAAATCCTCCACTTGCTTGGTGGTAATGGTCTGTCCGGTGGAGCTATTGGCATAATCAATCAGCGGAGCTTCGCCGCGGACTTCAACGGTCTGGCTCACCTGACCAACCTCGAGCCTGACGTCGATAATGATTTGATCGCCCGAGGCCAAATGAATACCGGAGCGTACGTAGCTCTTGAATCCGCTCATCTCCGCATAAACTTGGTAATCGCCTGGCGGCAAAAAGGGTATCGTATAGTGGCCGGCCGCGTCGGAGCTGCTGAGAGTTCTTACTCCGGTTCGAACCTCCGTTACCGTGATCTTTGCCCCAGCAATGGCGGCACCCGATGAGTCATTGACGGCGCCGCTAATGGTCGAGCGGGTCTCTTGCGCCGGTAAACGCCCCACGCACAGCAAAGTGAATCCGAGGCTGAAAAGCGCGACGCCTATCTTCATGGGAAAACCTCCCCGGCAGACAAGAAGTTCGCCTTCTTGACAAAGCTTGGTTAGGACTTGGGAATTTGGTCCGCTCACCGCACCCAGCCCCGTGACAGCTAGCTTACGGAACCGGTTCGGACTCGTCGTCCCAGGACGAAGCTTATGTCTAGCCAATTCTGCTGAATCGAGAGTCTAGTCCACGTAAAGGATTTTGTAAAAACCTTTACACCTGTAGTCCGCCAATTGTTCTTGCCCTGTACATTCAAGCGCGAAACAAAAGCCGGTGCTGGCCACAATTTGAAGCAGATTCTCTGGTTGTTTTGTGAAAATCTTAGGACGTCGAGGCCAAGCGATTTGATTCGGGGGCAGCCCACCGCGGTCTCACGAGAGAAGCTAGCTGGCAGATCTTCGTATGAGAGTGTGCGTTGTTCTGGTTCAGGTTCTCGCAGGTTGGCGCGGATAATTACAGCAATATTGTCCGACTGAGTAGCACCATCCAGGCGAAGCTCGGTTTCTGCTGCCCGAAACTATTTGAGAGGTTTCAAGTTTATGAATCGAGGTTGAAAGTGGAATAACAAGAACCGTGATTGCCCGGTCATGGCCCATTCCGTGCATCCGGCGAAACCATACTCACAGGCCGCCGCCCTTTTTCGGAGTATCGGAAGAGTTGGTCCACCAGATTCACCGTTGCGGAAGTCGCTGGTCCACCATGTTCGATCGAACTTATTTTGTCAGTTGCGATCCGGCAAACTTGCCCCATGCGCGCTGTTCCGCAACTTCGGCTTCGCCGAGCAAGTCATAGTTAATCGGTATATGCAGCTTCTGGCGAATGGTCATAGGTTGTTTCAGAAGGACGGCAATCGTATCCGACTCCGACGTGGACTGGCGCTCCTTACATGTCCTGTAAATGAAAAGAATTCGATTCCGGAGAAATCCATTCCTTTGCTTAGTTTACCCGCGTTACTTGTTGCTTCCTCAGCAAAGCCCCCAGAAGATTTCTTGGAGCCGATGGAAGCGGCGTTATTACGTAGCGTTCGATGGATCGTGCCAGCGGTGTTTGGTATTGTTGGCGACGGAACCAGGCATGACGGATTTCGGCATGGTAGTTAGATTGTCCGCGAAAACACCGTAGAAGAGAAGTGTCGTGGTAATTAGAACCCGGCCGGATGTTCGCGAAAATACCCGTTGGTTTCCACGATCGGGAGCCTCAGAGGCCTTGTGAATTAATCACTTGCGCCG
>JAFAPG010000613.1 GCA_019247235.1 Acidobacteriota bacterium | reverse complement strand
CATTCCAGACAACCGGCGCTGCGTAAGAGAGAAAAAATCGCCGGTGACTATTCAGAATTCCCAGACACCAAGCCGATAACACCAGTAAGGCGGCTCCGGGAAAAAGAATCTGCACTAACCGGATGGTGAGTAGTCTTTTCTCTAGGTGAAAACCAGGCGCGATCAGATCGATTAACCACGGCGTGGCCAAGACGCCGGCGGCAACCAGCACGGCGGTGATAAAAAGCAGTAGAGCAAACATCGCCTCTGCTAACTGCGAGGCCTCCTCGCGTCGCTGCTCTGCACTCAGGCGTGCATAGACGGGGATGAACGAGGCAGAAAGTACGCCTTCCCCGAAGAGATTTTGCAGAATGTTGGGAATGCGGAAAGCTGCACGAAAGGCATCCGCGGCGTCGGAGTTGCCAAAATAGTGGGCAAAGACGCGATCGCGAACCAGTCCCACCAGCCGGCTCAGCAAAATACCTGTGGCAACCGCCACTGCGTGTGCCTTGCTGGATGCGCTTCTTGGCTGCTTCTCCAAGGGAGGATTATACGGGCCTGTTATCGATCTCGATCGAGGCATGGAGGGCGCAGGAACCAACTGTACACCGAAGATTGCCCGGGGATCATCGAAAGCTGCCCGAATCGCTCCGCGCTATGGTTCGAGCAAGCTTTCAAGTCGAGCGTAGCTTGCTTCCATTCCTGGTTCCATCCCGGTCGATAGCATGGCAGCGCGTGTCGCGGCATCCGGTAAAGTCATGCGCATGGTCATCAATGTACCGCTACCGTCCGCGGTAAATCTGGTTTCAACGTGATTGTCAGGCGTGGTCTCGGGCAGATGCATGCGCTCGACGTGCACAATCCGGCTATAGGGCTCAAGGTCCAGGTATTCTCCCGTGAGATAAAACCCTCGGCCTTTGCCATTCGTCCATTCATAGCGGATCCGGCCGCCGGGTCTCGGTTCACTGATGCAGACCGGCATCGTCCAACCTTCGGGGCCAAGCAGCCATTTTTGCAGTAGGGTGGGGTCAGTGTGGGCCTGGTATACAGCCTCAGGAGCGGCAGCAAACCGCCTGGTCACAACTACGTGTCGATCTCCTTCAGTCTTAAGTGTCATCTTGCTCATGGTGCCTCCGGTTTTTTCTTCTCGATGGCCAGAACTTGATCCAGCCGGTCGTAGTTTTTGGCCAGCGCTTTCCGCATTGTCTTCAGCCATTCATCCATGGCCTCGATGCCGGCTTTGGCCAGACGGCGAGGACGTCTCGCACCCTCCACTCGTCCGGTAATGAGCCCCGCATCTTCCAGTACTTTGAGGTGCTGAGAAACGGCTGGTTGCGAGATCCGAAATGGCGCCGCCAACTCATTTACCGTCGCCTCTCCTTCAGCCAGGCGAGCAAGAATCGCTCGCCGGGTAGGGTCGGCTAAGGCGGTAAATGCCGCATCTAGCGAATACATAAGTAGTAACTTATATAAGATTACACTTATTGTCAAGTTTATTTCGCAGCCTCCTGCTGCGGGATGGTCAGATTGTGACCTGCTGCGGACCGGGACTACCTACTTCCGGTTACCTCGATGGATCGACCAGCGCCTGATAGACGGTTGCATGGCTGCGGTATTGAAGACTGTGGTTATCGGGAGAGCGCATGCGCTGGATCATGGTCACAAAGACGACGTCATTCGTGGGATCCACCCAAAACCACGTTCCTGCGGCGCCATCCCAGAAGAATGTGCCTTTGCCATCGGGCAGGCCGGCGGTAGGTGGATCATAGACCACCGCGCAATTGAAGCCGTACCCGAATCCAGGTCGCATCACGTGTTGGCCAATTCCAAACTCGCCGGTGAGAATGCTGGTCGGAAGGTGATTGGAGGTCATGAGCCTGACCGTGGCTGGAGCCAGAATGCGGCGGCCCTCGAGTTCGCCGCCATTACCGAGCATCTGCGCAAAGCGATAGTAATCTTCCGCTGTGGAGACCATACCTCCGCCTCCTGAAGGAAGCGTCGGTAAGGACGAATAGTCACCGGGTGCGTCGTTGGGGCCTGCCCCTGGAACCAGGTGCCCTGGCGGTTGGTCGAGATAGTTGGTAGCAAAGCGTGCGCGCTTTTCTTGCGGGACAAAAAAACCGGCGTCTTTCATCTCTAGGGGATCGAAGATGTGCTCGCGCATAAAATCCGGCAGCGTCTGTCCTGACAGCTTTTCTACGATATAACCCTCGATGTCCATGGAGACGCTGTAGAGCCAGTGTTGCCCGGGCTCGTAATTTAAAGGAAGAGTGGCCAGCTTGGTGATCATCTCCTCAAGGTTGGCCGATCGCGTGGGCTTTTTCTCCTGGTACATGGCATCGACGACTGAATGGCCAGTCCCGTAGGAGAAACCCGCCGAGTGCGACATTAACTCCGCCATCGTGGGGGGATGGTTGGGCTCGGCCAAGATCATCTTGCCTTCTTGATCGACTCCTTTGAAAACCTTGAGCGCCGCAAATGCCGGAATGTACTTTGCAATGGGATCCCAAGGAAGCCACTTGCCCTCTTCGTAAAGAATCATCATCGCGACTC
>JAFAPG010000268.1 GCA_019247235.1 Acidobacteriota bacterium | reverse complement strand
GCGACGTCGAATCCAATCTAACTAGGTAGCTAAATTCAGAGACGGGGGGGGAATTCGGTGATGTTCAGGTACATTGTTCGGTCCATTCTCGCAGTGTTTCTAATGGCCGCTATTTCGACTTTTTGCTTGGCGCAATATGGTGGAGGTGGAATGGGCGCTGGTGTAGGGACGAACACCCCTTACAACTCTAAGCGGAGCTATGGGTCGAAAGCTGCCATCATCGCTGGAGTAGCGGCGGGCGCGGCCGTGGTTGGTGGTCTGCTCTACTGGAGGCACCATAAACGAAGCAAGCTTCTCGGCTGCGTCGCTGCCGACGGAAACCAATTAGTCAGCGAAGTGGACAATCAGACCTACCGGCTGGAGAACCAACGTGGCGAAAGTCTGCCTCCAGGAGAACGAGTGGAACTCTTCGGTAAGAAGACGAAAGAGCAGACCGGTGAACCGGGATTTGAAGTGAACACAATGAGCAAAGACCTTGGGAAGTGCAACGTTCGAACCGCTCAGGCCCGATAGGGTTGCATGAAACTTTCAAGCCAGGAAGCATGAGGGCAGATCCAACTGCCCTCGTGTCCCCACAGGCGGCACGGACTCTCTCGTTGCAAACCTCTACAGCGCGGCGGGATGAATGCCGCAGCTCAAAACTCCTTTGACATTCGCCCCGTCGGCAACAAAATCGATCAGGGTTGCCGGCGCATCTCGCTAACGCTCGCTATTACTCGAGCACTCCTCTTGGCCTTCGCACCCTCGCCAGCCGTCTGGTGGTTACGATCGTAATGCCTTTAGACATCAAGATGACATGAAAGGTCGGGGTTTAACCGATCATAGAAGGACATTTCGTATGTCTTTCTCGCTTTTCAGTCGGCGTTTTCTGGCCAGTGTGTGCCTGGCCATGAGCGCGCTGAGCCACGCCCAGGAGGGCACGCAGACAGCATCTTACTCCGTCAATGATTCGCAACCGGTACCGTTGCTGTCCGGAGGCCTGGCCTTTGTTCCTACCTGGGAAGCCGGCACTCCGACTTTAGTCTCAATCATCTCGCCAGTTTTGCTGGCGCCACTCGGTAAAGACCTGGTTTTTGAATCACGAGCTGAATTCGAAGGAGACTTTCAACCGAGAAATGGTACTGCAGGGGATTTTACTGGGGCCGTCCAAAAGACCCTCGATTACATGCAGCTAGATTACATAGGCAATCGTTACGTAACCATTAGCGCGGGACGATTCCTCACCCCATTCAATGTATTTAACGAGCGTCTCTATCCCAACTGGATACGCAACACCCAAAGCGATCCCCTCATCTTCCCCCTTGGTACCGGTAGCGACGATGGATTGATGTTTAGGGGCGGAATCAGCGCCGGGAAAAATCTAAATCTGAATTACACCGCTTATTTTTCATCTCTATCGGGGATTGATCATTTTGAATCCGAGCGTCACGTCGGTGCACGCATCGCTGCCTTCCTGCCTCGTGAGCGCCTGGAAATTGGAGCCAGCCTACAGCATCAACTTCAACAGCAACATCTGAATCGCTTGGGTTGGCACCTGGTGTGGCAGCCCATGCGAGTGCCCCTAGAGCTTCGCGCCGAGGGCGCGTTTTCTGGCCCCGAGGGAAGCGGACTATGGCTCGAAGGTGCCTATCGCCTGCCCAATGCTCGATTTGCTCCACTGCGCCGCGCTCAAGTGGTTGCTCGTACCCAGGCTTTTCAGACCGGGTCGATAGTAGGACTGAACCGGGATCTACCGGTTAGTGATACTAAGCGCACGGAATTCACCTTCAATTATTTTCTAAAGGATGGCTGGAAAGCATTGGCCGGTTACGGCCGAACCTTCACTGCCTTGGGCAACAGCAATATCTGGACGGTCGGCATGACGTACCGATTCCTGCTCCCCTTAGGATCTAGGCAATGAAGATCCGCTCAGGGTTCATTTGCGGACTGATGGGGATGGCTCTTCTCGCCGGCGGGAAATTAGCCAGCTCGGCGGCGAAGTCATCGGTAGTCTCACAGCCTTCCCTGCCCCCGCAAGAGGTTGACCTCCGGTCGATGATTGAGGGAGAAAAGCGTTACCGGATTAATTGTGGCCGATGCCATCAGCCACCACATCGCTTTTCACCCCGGGAAATGGCAATGGCAGTGCGCCACATGCGAGTGCGAGCCATGCTCACCGAAGAAGATATGAAGTTTGTGATCTATTACCTGACTCACTGATGCGCAACCAGCTGCAAATCGCCTTGCTCGCTTGCACGCTTGTCTCCGGGCCGACTTGCCGTGCACAGTCCAGTCCTCCGCTTGACGCCAGGGTAATCGAGTTAACCGCCGACAAGGATAGTCGGTTTCGACTAGGCGGGAAGATTTCACCCGTCATCGAGGTGCGACCCGGGCAAGCCTTGATTCTGCGCATTGTTGCCGTGCGCGCCCAAACCGTAGCTCGGGACGGCAGTGTCCATGGGCTGGCTTTACTCGACAAAAACATGGATCCGGTGCCGGGTTGGCGATTCTTCCTTCATCCCGGAGTGCAGGAGCTCGCGGTCGCCGCGCCGAGCGAGCCCGGTCGATACCATGCCGTCTGCACCATCGTTTGCAGTGACAACCACGAAGGTATGGGTTTTACGTTGTGGGTGACTGAGCCAAAGGAGAGTACAAAGCAGTGAAACAAACAACCGCACTCTATATCGGTCTGGTCTTCTTGATTTTGCCCGCACTTGCGCCGGCCGGCACAGCCAAGAATGTTTTTCGTGGAGAAATTTCCGACACGCAATGCGCCATGAACGTACACTCGCTAAGCCGCTCGCATGAGGAAATGATAGCCAAACAAACCATGGGCACAGATCCCGCTTCCTGTGCCAAGGCGTGTGTGCGCCGCGGAGGCGAGTGGGTACTCCGTTCTGGAGACAAGGTTTACCGCTTGCGGAACCAAACCCACGTCGAAGAATTTGCCGGCAAAAAAGTCAGGGTATTGGGTAGCTTTGATCCGAGCAGCAACACCATTGATAACTCCTCGATTGAAGAGAGCAATCCATAGTTGGCTGCATCGGTCGCCGGCGCGAGGAACTAGGCCCGGCATTCCTAATTGCCTTTTGCCTCAGACGGGAACCGGCCGGCCAGCTCGGCAGCCTGGGGCCGGCCGGAGCCATCTTCGATCGCAGCAGGTTAATTACGGTGTAACTAGCACTCTCTAGTAGGCGAAGATGAAGCCTGCTTTCGTTTGCGTCAGCTGGTGAAATGCGCTGTTGAGGGCGACCAACGGCAGCGATACGTGTACCACATCGTCCTCATCATTCGCGTCGATGACAATTGAGCCATGTCGCTTCGCGATCACAACGTAATCATTGGTTTCAGCAACCTCGACCATTACGCCGTCGGGGCAGTCCTCAAGAGCGGGAATGGCTTTCTCGAGGATAGGCAAATACGGAGATACGTTTTCTGACGCCTCGCGAAGATAGCGGCGAGGTACAAGCTTCAAAGTTACTGGTAGGAGCGACGCAGGTAAGACCAAATTCACCTTGGTGCCACTCGGTTCTCGCTCGAGAACTCTGATTGAAATGAAGCCCTGGCTACAGAGTACCGCTCCTCCCGCCAGAGCCACTCCTACGGCGCCCATCGCCACCTTGGCCAGCAAGATCATTCGAGTCCCTTTTGGCCGACACCTTCAGGCGATTCGTCCGAACTGCGCGAGTCTATCCAGACCCGCACCAATTCTCTTCCCGTAACCCTTACGAGCGTCGTGTCTCGAACGCCGTTGAGGGCCTTGATTGCCGCCTCAACATTAAGCTGGTTCTGGTTGGTGTCAGAAACCAGCGCCTCGGCAACTTCCCAAGGGATGGTGACATCGACCCTCTCGTCGCTATTCTTGTCGACAACATGCACGATTATTTGTCCGTGCTCCTTGGCGACTCGGACATCACTCCCGGTCTCTTGAACGGTAATGAATTCACCTTCTGGAGCACTCTTTAGTGCATCGAGAATGGCGCGCACATTTACCTTATCACCCGAAAAATTTCCGATTTGAACTTTCCCGTCTCGCAACTTCTCGTCATTGATAGCGGGAATGACCTTCTCGGCCAGCATCAGGGGTAGGTTGACCCGCACAAGTTCGTGATTGGTGGAATTGGTGATTTTGATGTGGAGATAGCGGGTCGCGGAGTTGGCCAACACATACGGGGCCATAAGGAGTACGGTGAGTAAAACTGCCCACTTCGTCAGCCCTCTGGTTATGACTTTCATAATGATCCTTTCCGAGAACACGGGA
>JAFAPG010000212.1 GCA_019247235.1 Acidobacteriota bacterium | reverse complement strand
CTGGGCCAACGGACCTGGACCTGAAGTCGAGCGTTCGGCGATCGAGCCGGTGCTGGCACCCACTTTGGCAGCGTGCCGCGTGAGAGACCACAGTGGATTCCGGATGCGTCTCGAGATTTCCACCACGACAGACGTGCACGTTGTGGCGGCGCCCGTCACGGCTGGCGATCACTTCGAAGGGTATCTGGCAGTCATCGAGGTTGGTGATCGACTGGACGTCGTGGACGCGAGGGCATTGGACCATGCGGCCATGCTTGTGGCCTTCCAGTTACTGCGAGAGCGCACCGCGCTCGAGGTGGAGCGACGACTGCGCGGCGAGGTGTTCCAGGAACTGCTGAGTGTCCCCCACGGTACCGAGAGAGGCGCGCTGGAGTTGCTCGAGCGTCTGGGCGCCAGTAGTGTCGGCCCGTGGCGCGTCGCAAGATTCGAGTTCCTTAGCCGCGAGGACATGCCAGGCCCTAGCGGCATCGCATTCGATCCACGTGTCGCGACAGTCTTGTCGACCGCATGGAGTTACGCAGGCATCGAGACACCGCTCCTGCCGTGGCGGTCAGGCTTCACCTGCGTGCTACCGGAGGATGGCGCGACCGCCGAGTTCCCCTCGGAGATCGTTGATGCACTCAATAGCGGTCTCAGTAGGATGGGCTTGCCGGATCTGCATTATCTGGTGGCGGTCGGCACGCCGGTGACACGCGCAACTGATCTAGGTCGGTCACTCGGCCAGGCAGAGGACGCGCTGGCCCTTTCGATGCGCCTCGACTTACTCGACCGGGTCGTGCGCTTTGAAGATCTCGCGATCGAACGAGTCCTGCTTGAGTCGATGGACACCTCGTCCACGGCAGAGGAGTTCGTACAGCTGGTGCTCGGGCGGCTGCTTGACCACGATGAGCAGGCGCAGCGCGACTTGCTCGGCACACTCAGAACGTACATCGCCGCGGACTACGCTCCAATCGTCGTCGCACGACAGTTGTTCATTCATCCAAATACGGTGCATTTCCGAATCCGGCGACTGGCCGAATTGTTAGGGAACAACTGGCCGCATGGAGACCAGCGTTTCCGTGTCGAACTCGCACTTCGGTTGATGGACCTGTTGGAAATTCGCGCGCGCCAGCGCGCCCGGCAACAGCACGGGGCGTCACAGGACTACAGGCATGGGTTGCAAACGCAGCGGGCAAGTGTCGCCGCGCCGCGCGAATCGCGACCTACGTCGTCGAATCGCTGAACGAGTGGCGGGAATCGGAGCCGGAACTCCCGTCGAACGTTATTCCGTCCCGACCCCGCCGTTCTCAGTAATCGCGGAGCCTTCAGAGCTGTCCGGTGGGCATCCAGCCGTTCTGCAGTCCGTAGCAGACGGCACAGCGTCGGCCGCCGTAGCGCCCGGCGTAAACGGCACCGCGGAATCCACATCGGCCGCATGTGCCGTCAATTGCGGGCGGGTCGGGGTCGAACGGTCTGGCTCGAGCGAGCAGGTCAGGCGCGGAGGCGGGTGGAATGTGAATGGCGTTTGTCTCCATGGTGTCGACTCGCACCGGAATGGTAGAACACCCGTTCGGAAGAGCAGATGAAGAGAGGCGCGATCCACCCACCTTGCAGGCGGCAGCCCCGCCAGGAGTACCCTCCGGACTCCGTGTTCGGCGGTTTGCACGCTCCGATGCTCGCTCGAGTCGAGGGGACGCTGCCGAGAGCTGATGTTGTCGGCAGCAGTGTTTGAACACGGTTCAGCGGGATTCAGTGAAGACGGCTCGGCGGAGTTGGCACCACTACTCAGGAACGGCAGGCGTTGGGAGTAATGCTGACGCCGCAGCGGATGAACGTGAGGGTGGGCGAGCTGTGCCTGCGACGTCAGGTGATGTAGTACGGGTTTCCTGAGAGTTGGCGCCGGCGCTGGTCCCAGTCCATACGAGCCCAATACTGGCGCCACTGGATCCATCCGTCAGCGGCTTGGCCAGGCGCGGTGTCGAGAAAAGCAACGAGGGCGGGTACGTCCTGGGTCGTAATGAACTGATGGTTCAGGATGTCGAGCTGGGCAAGAACTTCAATCGCGATCGATCGATCATCAGCGTCGCCATAGTCGGGCCACTGGTCGGCTTCCCAAAGTTGTTCAGCCGTCGCATGAACCTCATGCTCGGTTAGTTCCCCGGCCGCCCATCGAAGAACGAGGCGCCGAAGCGTGGAGCGGTCCATTTCATCAGCCACGGTCGTGAGTCCGTATTCCCAGCGGTGATTGTCATCGAGGAGTGGCAACTGGTGTGTACTGAGAACACACACTCAACTACGGGTGCTGATTAGTCGCGCGTAAGCTCCGCGACGGCCTTCTTGGCGCAGTCGTCGTCGACCAGCGCCTTACCGGCAGTGGCCGCGGCGATCAACGCTGCAATGGCTGCGTTGTTGAGCGCGCGCGGTAGGCCCAAGCTGAGCTTATGCAACCGAGCGACGGCATCATCGGCGAACAGCGGATCGGTGCGACCGACGAGCCCCAGGTGATGACGTAAATATTGCGCTGCCTCGGCCAGGTCCATAGGCGCGAGTTGGTAGCGCGTGGCGATGCGCTGATCGAGTGCCGCGAAGACGCCCAGCCGCAACTGGCGCGCAAGCGTTGGCTGGCCGACGAGGAGCAGCGCGAACGGGCTCTGCGAGTCCATCTCGGCGTTGGTCAGTAGCCGCAGCTCTTCGAGCTGATCGGGTGCCAGCAAATGGGCCTCATCGATGATGACGACGACGCGCCGTCGGCGTTCGTGCTCTTCGGCTGCTAATAAGGTCTGCGTCTGCGCGATCAGATCCGCTCTTTGTGCGCGCGGCTTGGCGCCAAGCGCGTGGACGATGGTCAAGTACAGACCACGCGCGCCAAAGGTTGGCGTGGCGACGTAGATGATGTGGTGCGCAGTCGTATCCAGCTGGCTAGTGGCAGCGCGCACGGCGACGGTTTTGCCGACGCCAAACCTCGCCAGTGATGACCCGAGTAGCGACTC
>JAFAPG010000792.1 GCA_019247235.1 Acidobacteriota bacterium | reverse complement strand
GGGCTGCCGAAGCTAGTAGGCAAAGACCCAAAAAGCAGACGATGAGCCGGGGGCGCATCGGTTACCTAACTACTATGACCAGTAGAATGATCAGCACCACGCCGAGGATAATGAGCGCGATATCCCGTGTGCTCAGATTGCCGGCGGCGAAATCTCGCTGGGCTTGGTCGGCGCGAGCCGCAAGCTGGGCAAGCTCCTGATCGTTAAGCTCGGCCACCGCCGACTGCACCTGTTTACCATCAATGTGTGCTTTCGCGAGCGTCTCTGACCCGGCCGGCCCGGAGATGAACTTTCGCACCTTGGCGATATTTTGTTCACGGTCTTGGCTTGCCCGGGCCGCTTCGAGTTGAAGCTCTGCGGAAGAAACCACGTGCACAGTTTCGCCCAGCAAGGCCGGGGGAAACAGACACACGACAACGAGAGTGAAGGTGAGAAATGAGCGAATCCACTCAGCGCGACCAACGTACATAAATCTCGCTCCTAAGGGAATATGGGCTTCGATGCTCATCGGCGCTCCGGCGGTTTCATGGAGGCGGAAATTTCGCCTTCTCCAGGGCACAAGATTAAAGCCTTGCCACTAGGTTTTCGAGTTCAGCGGCGATTTCTTGAGGATCGCGAGGCGTAGAAAAAGTGATCGGCTTGCCGATTTTCACTTGGATCTGGTGAGGGCGGGCGATTCGCTTACCCGCTTGTTTCACCTCGAACAAGCCATCAATACGCATCGGCACAACGGGAATTCCTAAGTTGTTCACCAGCAAGCCAACCCCGGCGCGAAAAGGGAGTAATTTCCCGTTAGTGGTGTGGTGTCCTTCGGGAAAAACCAAGATGCTCTGCCCCCTGTCGACCGATTGCCCGACAAAAGTAAAACTCTCTCGGAAGCCGGCTTGGCGTGGTAGCGGGAATAGGTTCAGCAGAGCCACACCCAGCGCCCACTCGACGCGGTCATAGAGCCTGGCTAAAAAGTGCCGGTTGGAGGGAGGTGTACGCAGCGCCTCGAGGGCTTCCCCACCCGCGGCAGTCGCTAACTTGTGACGAATGCGGGCAGGCAACGCGGTGACAATAAAGCCTACGTCCACATGGCCTACGTGGTTCGAAATGATCAACACAGGCCCATCGACCTGGGCCAGGTTTTCGCGGCCTGCAATCTTGGGCCAGCCTAGAAAAAAGACGGCTGGACGCAACAGCAAATAATGAACGATAAAGCGAATCCATGTAACCGGCCAATGCTGGGCCCAGGCCGGGTAGTGAAAAACCCCGCGTGGCACTGGCCCCTCAGCAAGCATTTGTTCGATCTCCCCCACCGTGCCGGCCGCGGAAAACTGGGTTTCGCTCAGTGGGAGGTGATAGCGATCTTCCAAGGCGCTCAGCAACTCTACGCGGTCGAGCGAGCTCAGGTTTAAGTCAGAATCCAGGCGCGTTTCTTTGAGTAATTCAAGAACTTGCCGCTTGGCGATCCGGGAGATCAGATCGTGCAAAGGCTTTTGTGAAGACGAACCAGGGCTGCTGCCCGCCTTCAGGCATTTCTGTACGCTTTCGGCGATTTGCTGACGGCGGGGTTTTGCCGTTGCAGTCCGAGGAAAATCCAAATCCGGCCACACCATGAAACGGCGAATGCGCTGATAGTCGGCGAGTTCTTGATTCGCTTGCGCGATGACACCATCTGGACCAGGGGAATCCGCCCTCAAGATGAGGACGGCACAGGGTTCGGCATTTCTGTCCACCGCCAAAGACACGACCACGCAATCGATTACTCCCGATTGTTTTTTAACTACCCGTTCCAAGTCCTCTGGATATACATTCATGCCCGCCGAGGTAATAATGACTTCCTTCTTGCGCCCTTTAAAAAACAAGTTACCTTGGCGATCAAGTTCGCCAATGTCTCCGGTGTGATACCAGCCTTCTGCGGAAGCGACCGGCTCCGCGCCAGCGGCGCTCCAATAGCTCGAAGCGATTCCACCTCCTCGTACCAAGATTTCTCCATCGGGGGCGAGCTTTACTTCCCTGCCAGCGAGGATCTTGCCCACCGAGCCTTTGCCCACCTGGAAGGGATGGTTCACGCTGATCAGCGAAGTGGTTTCGGTCAGTCCATATCCCTGGATCACGGCGAAGCCCAAGGTTGTCCAGAACTCTTCGGTCTCGTCGCCCAGTGAAGCGCCTCCGGAGATCAGTGCCCAAAACTTCCAGCCAAACTGTCGATGAACCCGCCGGAATATCCACCAGCGACGGAGCCAGTGCCTGCCCTTGGCAGCATCCAGGGTACGGCGGAATGGCACGGCGGAGCCGGAATTTTCGAGGTCCCACTCGAGTTTTTCTTGGAGCGACTGGAGCATTCGTGGAACCGCAACCAACACGGAGATGCGCTGGCGCCGAATCGTCTGGATAATTTCGGCAGGCTTTAAGCTCTCGACAAAACACACCGTTCCGCGGAGAAGGGGAGGAAGAAAGATAGACAAAAATTGACCAAAGACATGGCTCAAAGGGAGCAGGCAGAGAAAACGAATGGGATGTACCAAGCGCTCATATTTAAGATACGGACGAATCTGCTGCGCAAAGGGATCAACATTGGCCAAGACGTTGC
>JAFAPG010000755.1 GCA_019247235.1 Acidobacteriota bacterium | reverse complement strand
GCTCTGGGGCCCTCAGTCAGATCTCGATCGAGACCCTCGCTGGGGCCGCAGCGAAGAGGTTTACGGCGAAGACCCTTTTTTAAATGGAACCATGGCTACTGCCTTCGTTCGTGGGCTCCAGGGCGACAATCCGAGGTACTGGCAATCCGCAGCACTGCTCAAGCACTTCCTTGCCAACGAAAACGAAGACAACCGAAACAGCTCATCCTCCAACTTTGATGAGCGGCTTTTCTGGGAGTACTACTCGGTTCCTTTCCGTATGGCTTTCCTTGACGGTGGTGCCAAAGCTGTTATGGCTTCCTACAACGCATGGAACGGCACCGCCATGGCCATTAATCCGATTTTGCGCAGCATCGCTTTGGATCAGTGGAGTGTTGACGTCATCTCCAGTGATGGGGGAGCTGTCACGCTGCTGGTGAACCCGCGCCATCTTTTCCCCAACCAGGAGGCGGCTGTCGTGGCTTGCATCAAGGCTGGCATCAATCAGTTCCTGGATCGCTACCGGGACGAACTTAAAGCAGCGCTCAAAGACGGCTCGCTGACGGAGTCCGATATCGATAATGCGCTGCGCCCCAAATTCCGAATTGAGCTTAAGCTTGGCCTGCTTGATCCGCCGGAAATGGTTCCATTCACCAGCATCAAAGACTCGCCGCTTCCCTGGGATACGGACCGCGAGCGCTCCATCTCCCAAAAAATGGCGCTCGAGTCGGTGGTGCTACTCAAGAATCAAGACGGCCTTCTCCCCCTCGACAAAAAGAAGATTAAGTCTATTGCCGTGATCGGCCCCCTGGCTGCTGTCGTTCATTGGGATTGGTACGGCGGCATTCCCCCCTATACGGTCACCCCCCTCCAAGGCATTCAGAAGGAAGCTGGCCCTGATGTGAAAGTAAACTACGCCGCTTATGACACTCCAGAGGGCGAAGACGCGGCTCTCAAGGCAGCTAGTGCATCCGATGTTGCCGTGGTCGTCGTAGGTAACGATCCCACCTGTGGCAATGAAGCGCAGGCATGGTACAGCACACCCGCCGAGGGCGGCGGGATTACCCTCCCATGCACCGTCCCCAGCGATGGACGCGAAGGTCGCGACCGAGAAACCATGGATCTTTACCAGGAGCAGATCATTAAGCAGGTCTTCATCAAGAATCCAAGGACTGTGGTTATGCTCATCACGAGCTTCCCGTTCACAATCAATTGGACTGAAGCCCACATTCCTGCCCTTCTCACCATGGCTCACGCGTCGCAGGATGAAGGCACAGCACTGGCCCAGGTTCTCTTCGGCGACTACAACCCCGGTGGCCATCTGGTGCGCACCTGGCCCAAATCCGTCGATCAGCTCCCACCGCGCATGGATTACAACCTTCGTGACGGCTACACTTACATGTATTTCAAAGGTCAGCCTTTGTATCCTTTTGGTTTCGGCCTGAGCTATACGACATTCAAATTCTCGAACCTCCGTACCAGTTCACCGCGCCTTGCCAAAGATGGCGCAACCACCGTAAGCGTCGACGTGACCAACACTGGCAGCCGCACCGGGGATGAAGTCGTTCAGCTTTACGTGAAGCATCTACATTCGGCAGTGTCGCGTCCGCATCAGGAACTGGAAGGCTTCGCGCGCGTCCCCATCGAACCCGGCCAGACAAAGACAGTCTCCATCAAGCTGCCAGCGGCGCAACTCGCCTATTGGGACGTGCGCACCCACGCGTTCCGTATCGAATCAGAACCGGTCCGCTTGATGATCGGTGACTCTTCGGTGGATACAATGCTCGACATGACAATCCAGGTTGACTAAGAGGCAGAACGGGGACAATTAGCAAGTTACTACATTGAGGCGTGCGACTTGAGTACTTGAGTGGGGGGTGATTAGTCCCGCAATTGGTACGGGCATTGAGCTCTCCCAAAGTATTTTTTGCAGAGTCAAAGCTGCCAGAGTATTTTCAAGGAACGATCAGGCTCGGCGAGAAGTCCAATCTCATTTTAGGAAAGACCGTTCAGGCCGAGGCGGTAGCAGAGCCGATACGCGTCTCTATACTGGACTACTTCGCCTACTAGCTGCGCCCCGCGCTTGCGGAGCCGCTCTAGGCTATGTCCGCGATCATGTTCGCCGTGCACGACATCGACGAGATGCTTGAAAGGCTTCCATGGGACTCGCCCAAGAACTCGGCTGAGCGCAATGAGAAGGTTGCGGCCGGGGAAGTCACGTGGAGATGGCAGGGGCAGTTCCGTTCGACTCCAGCCTTAGTTCGGCACCTCTTTGAACCCACGCCCACTCAGGATCTTTGGCACGCACTTTTCCGCCCGCGCTGCTCTGGTTTTTGCCTGCTTCGCAGATGAGACGTAGAAAATATACGACTTTTTCCGGCCAGGTGTGAGCGCTGCGAATGCCGACCTGAGAACCGGGTTATCAGCGAGCCTGCTCTGCAATTCCTCAGGAATTGGGTACTCTGAAGGTTTATTGAGCTTTATCTTTGTCCCGGACTTCTCCAATTCGATAGCTTCGTAGAGGTAGTCCGTAAGTGTCGATCGTACGGCCGCAATCTCCCGAAGCGAGGTGAATTTAATCCATCGCGCGGCCTGCGTATGCTCTCCAATCCTTTCGAGAAGGTGCTTCGAATCTTTGAGCAGTGCGCCGTTGAAGAACGAGAACGCGCAGGACTCCTTGAGCGGGATCACGATCGCCACGTTTTTCTTCCGAACGGTGAAGCAGGGTTTGCCCCACTTGAGTTCTTCCGTCAGGCTGCAGTCGAGCGCGATGTGGCGTAGCTTATCTGTTTCCTTCTGCCACTTCTTGGCATAGGGAACTTTCATCTTTTCACCCTCTTTGCCGACGCTGAATTCATTTAATTCTGTCTAAAACTTGCTCTGCCCTTCTCTCACATCGTACCCCAGTGCCCCGCTAATGTTGTAATTGTGCCCGCTTCGCTCTCGAGTTCATCCCGTTCATGGAGGAAGCGCCGGGATCTTGCAGCGCCCATTTCATCTTCCACCAAATCCTGCTGGCTTGTTGGGAACAATTGATCTAGTGATCTAGCGGGAAAGGTCAGACCGGCGGATGCGACCGCGGCCTTGTAAGCTTCCTCGACCCAGTCACCGAATTTGTCCGTGTTCCAGTCATAAACGGGA
>JAFAPG010000723.1 GCA_019247235.1 Acidobacteriota bacterium | reverse complement strand
CATTTCATCGGCCTGGTCAATGTGATGAATCTCAAGGCCGGGGGTTTGGGAACGTTGGGAACCGAGCAACTGGAATGGCTAGAAGACGACCTCAAGCCGCTGAAATCGAGTACTCCGATTGTAGTTTTTGCTCACATTCCACTTTGGGCGATTTACCCGCAATGGGGTTGGGGCACCGAGGACAGCGCCCAAGCGCTCGCTTATCTCAAGCGGTTCGCATCGGTCACAGTTTTGAATGGACATATTCACCAGACCATGCAAAAAGTAGAAGGCAACGTTACGTTTCACACCGCCTTCTCGACGGCATTCGTTCAGCCTGCGCCCGGCAAAGCCGACGGTCCGGGGCCCATGAAGGTCCCGGCCGATGAACTGCGCAAACTGCTCGGCATTAGCGACGTCAATTATGTGCAGGGAAAGCAAGCCTTGGCAGTTGTTGACGCCTCACTTGCGTGAGGATGGATCGAAATCACTGATATCTCGGAGGTTTTCGCTGTGAAAAACGCACTTTCCTGGCTCGCAATTTTGGCTGGCATGTTATTGATATTTACCGTCGCGCTCGTCGTCCGTCCCCGGAGGCTGAAGGCCGCCAACAGTCCGCCAACCCAAGTGAAAATTGATAATTTTACCTTTGGCCCGGACACGCTTACCGTGCCTACCAATAGGACGGTAACCTGGGTCAACCAGGATGACATTCCCCATACCGTCGCCAGCAACGATGGTCTATTCCGGTCGAAAGCCTTGGACACCGAGCAAAGCTACTCGTTTACTTTCACAAAACCCGGCACCTACGCCTACTACTGCACGATCCATCCCAAGATGGTAGGCAAAGTGGTTGTCCAATAAAAGGCGACCAGTGGCGAGCTATATGGTGAACCCTTTCGATCCTAGAACAGTTCTGTTGGCCAAGCACGCGCAACATGTAGTGCTGGTGCATTTTCCCATTGCCCTTTTCATTGTAGGCGTCGCATTCGACTTGCTCTCGCGCAGCCAACGCGCTTCCCAGCTGGGCGCGGCGGCGTACCTAAATCTGTCGGCTGCCGCAATTTTCGTTCTTCCTGTAATCGCAAGCGGCGTATTGGCGTGGCAGTTGGTTCTCAACGGCAAACCACTGAAGGGCTTGCTGCTGTGGCATTTTTTGGCCGCTTGCCTTGCGGCCGCAATGATCGAAGCCAGCTGGTGCGTACATTGGCGGAGTCGCAAAGCAGGGCGACGCGACCTTCCTCGCTATCGCCTCACACTCGAAGTAGTTGGAGTGGCACTCATTGCGCTCACCGCACATCTGGGTGGCTTCTTAAGCGGAATCAATCCCTAAAGACGCGATTTGCTCATATTGAGGTAGCTCGTCAGCCTGAAAGGCTTCGCTAGAAGCGGAACAGTTGCGGGGGGCGTCGGACTTCTCCGGCGGCGACGCGCGGATCTTCTCAACTCAGAATGAACGATCTTTCTCTCACTGCCTGACGAGTTTAATCTCAAACAGATTAGGCCAAAGCTTTCCCGTCACAAAGAGCCGATCGGAAGCGGAATCATAGGCAATACCATTGAGCACGGCATCGGCATCCATGGGCCTGCTCTTCCCCATTAGGCCTGTCAGGTCGATGCAGCCGAGAACCTTACCTGTCTGCGGAGAAATTCTAACGATGTGGTCGCTATACCAGATATTGGCGTAGATTTCGCCGCGAATAAACTCCAGCTCATTTAAGTTTTTGATCTTTGCACCGCGGGCGTCGGTAACTGAAATGCGTTTGACCTCCTGAAAAGAGGTGGGATCAAGAAAACGCAGCGTGGGACTTCCGTCACTCATGATCAGCTGCTTTCCATCGTTTGCCAGACCCCAACCTTCTCCGGTGTAATGAAAGGTCCGCTTCAAGGCGAAGCTAAGCCGGTCATAGACAAAGCCGGTTTCACTCGTCCAGGTCAGCTGGACCAAGTCAGTCCCCCAAATGGTGAGGCCTTCACCGAAATACTCTTTCGCCAGATCATAACGCTCGATTACCTGACCGCTTGCAAGATCCACCTTACGTACCGAAGACTTGCCTTCTCGCCCGGTGCTTTCATACAGATATCCGTTCGTGTACGCCAGGCCCTGGGTGAATGCGTCCGCATCGTGCGGATAGATATGCACGATCTGGTACCGCTGCACTGACGAACAAGCCTGCCCGAGGGCTGCCCCCCCTAAACCGAGAAGAGAGAGGAGAGAGATGAGTAACGCCAGTATTCGATTCATAGGCTTTCAGCTTATCGGACATCGAGCTTCGAATAACACCTTCGTGTTACCTCTGCCCGAGCTTGGTAAAGGCATGCTTTCGGGCGCGGCGCGCCGCATTCAGAGTGTCTCCAGTGGTAGAACGGCCTAGCCTTCTCGAGGCATAGGGTAACCGGATCGCGTGCTTGAACCTTCCTGTCTAAGCTAGCCGGGTACGCACCTCGTGGGCTTTAAAATCCTTCCAAAAGCGCTCCATGTTCTCGATGGTTGAGAGGGTGCGAGAATGCATTCGATCCGTGTACAGAACTCCAGACAAATGATCCATTTCATGCTGCAAGATTCGTGCATACCAACCTCTGGCCTCAAGCCTCACGGGTTCTGCGCGTTCATTTGAAAACTCGACCGTAATGGAAGCTGACCGGGGAACAATGGCGACGTATCCGACGAGGCTGAGGCAGCCTTCAAAGAATTCGGCGGTGCTCTGGTCGCGAGCGACAATTCTGGGATTGATAAGCACATGAAACGGAACCGGTCGACGTTCCCTTTCCGCCAGCTGGGCCGGGGTGAGTTTCTTGTGGTATTCCTCGCGATCCTCAACCACCACCAATTGCACGGGAACTCCCACCTGCGGAGCCGCCAGTCCGACCCCCGGCGCATCTCGCATCGTATTCTTCATGTGTTCTATCAATCGTTCGGTCTCTTCCGCCAAAATCTCAGCGGGAGAGAGCTCCCGAGCTTTCGCTCGCAGCATCTCATCCCCGGCTTGCAGAATTTTAAGGCGCATTTTACCCAGCGGCAAAAACCCATTCATGCCCGACCTCTCCTCTAGCCGAAAACCTGGCCTAAGGATAGATCATTGCCCAAACCGCATTCCCGGTGGCACCCGCCATTTGGGCGCACGCACCCGCCAATGTTGCCCCTGGCAGGCGGCCAACACATCTTTTGAGCCCCGCGACGGTGGCAGAGCGGGGCAAGGATCGATTTACAATGATTTTTGTGACTACCCCCGACCGCGGTCTTGAGCAGCAGCCTTCCGCGTTCCGTTCTCGGCGTTTCTTTCGCGGCGGCCATATCCAGACTCTGGCCAGCTACTTTCTCCCTCGACGACTAACTGTTCCGCCAGCAGAGAAAAGGTTGATCGAAGTTGAACCGGGAATCCGGGTCCTCTGCGAATGTCATTGGCAGAGGGAGCGGCGTGCCGCGCTTACTGTGATTCTCGTGCATGGTCTGGAAGGCTCGAGTGAATCCAAATACATGCTGGGGATCACGGACAAGGGAATCGCGGCTGGCATGAATGTGATTCGTATGAATCAGCGGACCTGCGGTGGGACGGACTCGCTTGCTCCTACGCTTTATCATTCCGGCCGCTCTGGCGACGTTAAGGCGGTGGCAGCCCACCTTGTCGAAAATGACAAAATCGAACACTTTGCCCTGTGCGGCTTCTCGATGGGAGGTAATCTGGTCGTAAAGGCCGCGGGCGAATGGGCAGACAGCGCCCCACCTGAATTCCGCGCCGTGGCGGCCGTATGTCCGGCCTTAGATCTGGCCGCCTCGGCCGATGCCCTGCATAGGCCCGCCAATCGCATTTACGAGCGCTACTTTTTGAGGAAGCTAAAAAAACGTATGCGCCGAAAGGTAGGTTGTTTTCCCGGGCTCTATGATCTTTCTCGCCTGCGTGGGCTAAAGAGCCTGCGCGATTTTGATGACAGAGTCACTGCCTTCTACTGCGGATTTCAAAGCGCATCCGACTACTACGCACGCGCAGCCGGCGCCCAGGTGGTCGAGAAGGTCTCGGTACCCGCGTTTATTCTTTACGCTAGAAACGACCCATTTATTCGCTTCCTGCCGGAAACCAGGAGGAAGATTCGCGAAAATCAGAACATCACCTTTGTCGAGACCGAAGACGGTGGACACTGCTCGTTTATTGCCGAAAGAAATGGCTACGATGGCCATTTTGCTGAGCGTGCCGTGGTTGAGTTCCTGTCGGCCGCCTTTCGCGCTCACCGCCAGTAATGCCCCGCTCCTGTACAATCACGGCGATGCTGCCGCGAGTTCGAAGTGTGCTCGGCCTGCTCCTGGTCGGAGCGGCTCTGAGTTGGTGTGAGCCGGTCTCGCAGCTCCACCCGGGCGATTACGTGAACGATTTCGCTCACGTCTTGAGGCCGCCTACCATCGCCGATCTGAACACCATTTGCCGCCAGCTGGACCAAAAAGCCGATGCACAAATCGCCGTCGTCACCATCAACAGCACCGATGGTAAAGACATCTTTGATTATTCTGTCGAGCTTTATCAAGCTTGGGGAATTGGCAGAAAATCCACAAACCGCGGAACCTTGATCCTGTTTGCCATCAACGATCACAAGTACTACATCAACGTCGGTTATGGACTGGAGCCGATCCTGCCGGATGGAAAGGTTGGTGGTTTTGGTCGTGAAGCCGTTCCTCTGCTCCGAGCCAATAATTACGACGGTGCCGTGAAACTGGTAACGCTGCGAGTGGCCGATGTCATTGCCAGGGATGCAAATGTAGAGCTTACCGGTGTGGCTGCGCCCCCGATTGAATCTCAGGCGCCTTCTCTTCCCGCAATGGCAGTCATCATCCTCGCCCTATTTGCCTTAGGCGCTCCCTTCGCTTTGCTTCTCTGGCTGCAGCTGAGGGCTGGTTCTCGAGGGTACCGTGGGGGGTGGGGTGGAGGTGGCTGGGGGGGAGGCGGCTGGGGGGGAGGCGGTTTTGGAGGTGGCTTCGGCGGCGGAGGCGGTTTCGGTGGATTTGGCGGAGGATCGACCGGCGGCGGGGGCGCGGGCGGCAGCTGGTAAGGAGAAGCTATGGGTCAACAAAAGCAAGCATCACTTACACAAGAATTCGTGGAACGAGTTCGCACCGCCGCGGGAGAGAATCTGATAAGCGTCATTTTGTACGGCTCGGCTGCGGAAGGCGAATTTCATCCTCACTACTCCGACCTGAATCTGCTTTGTGTGCTGCGCGACTCCTCCTACAAGGCCTTAGAAAAGCTGAGCGGTTTGGTGGGGTGGTGGCGCAGCAACAAGCACCATCCGCCGCTATTTTTAACCCCCGACGAACTCAGGAGCTCGGCCGCGGCATTTTCAATCGAATTTCTTGACATGAAACAGAGGTATCGGGTGCTTTCTGGGGAGGACATTTTAGCCGGGTTCGAGATTCCTATGGCGCAGCATCGTTTCCAGCTGGAATATGAAATCAGGGAGAAGCTGGTGCTGCTTCGTCAACATCTGCTACTCGCCAGTCACAGCGAAAATCAACTGTGGGAAGTGATGCTTCACTCCCTCTCCTCGTTTACGACCTTATTTCGACATGTCCTCGTCGAACAAGGGCAAGTAGGCCGGAAACACTCGCGAGAAGCGGTCACAGAACTTGCCGGACGCCTGAACTTCTCGCCTTCAGCTTTCGTAGATTTAATGGATGTTCGCGCCGGTAAGCGGGATCGCAAGCAACTGCGGGCCGCGTCGGTGGCCAGCGAGTATTTACAGAGTATCGAGAAAGTGGCGGCCTTAGTCGATACAATGCAAAGTTCGCCTAAAACCAGCGACTGATCCTTAAAGGGAGCCTTTATGAGCAAGTTTGCCATTTTCATCGTCGCCCTTGTGGTCGTGGCCTTGCTGGCCTTCTCACAATATGTGAGCACGAAGAACACCTTGGTAGCTAAAAATGAAGCCGTGAAATCGGCTTGGTCACAGGTGGATGTGGTGCTTCAGCGCCGGGCCGACTTGATCCCTAATTTGGTTGAAACCGTGAAAGGAATCACCAAACAAGAGCAGGCAGTGTTTGGGGAGATCGCGCAAGCCCGCTCGCAACTACTCTCCGCCAGTAGTCCGGCGGATAAGATCTCCGCCAACCAACGACTCGATGGCGCTCTGGGCCGTTTGCTGGCGATCGCCGAGAACTATCCGCAGTTGAAATCCAGCGAAAACTTTCTCCGGCTTCAGGATGAATTGGCGGGGACAGAGAACCGCATCGCTGTCGAGCGGAAACGTTATAACGACACCCTGCAGGACTACAACACCTACGTCCAACAATTTCCTCACAGCATTTTTGCCACCTGGGCAGGCTTCTCGGCAAATACCGCGTATTTCAGCGCCTCCGAGGGAGCGCGTCAGGTACCTAAAGTAGACTTCTCGACTCCAAACCCGGCACCGGCGCACTGACCCGCAACTACTCTCTCTATTTGCAAGGTATGCCGGGCGAGCCGATAGCATCTTCGCCAAGCGGCAGGCGAGACCGCGTATTCAGGGCCCTTGTTACTACCTCGAGCCGATTTCTGCCCTGCCCTTAAACCGGGGACAAGCTGCCGCTTCGCTTCGATCGCATGTTCTACAGCATTAGCTGTATTGCCAACCAACCCGAGTTGTAATAGTTCTGAGTACATCGAAGCAACTCGGTTCGACTGAGGTGTTCGTATGCGTCACGAGCGTGAGTTGTTAGAGACGCGAGATTGGAGACGGCTTTGCAGCGCCGCCCTTTTAGAGACCGATACCAGCCGGACTGGCCCCCTGATCGATGACGCCGAGCGCGCGATTGTGCGAAGGGCGCGTCAACTGTTTGGATCTCCAGGCGAAAACTTGATCGAAGAACATGCGTTGGACAGCGCTCTATTTGCCCTTCATGCCCTGAAGGGTTGCTTGGCCGCACGCGTGAAGTCCGCGCGAGCTGCGTAGATATCCTTGTTCGCCCGTTCAACGCTATGCGAATTTCTTCGCTGCTATTGTTTGTTGGCTCTTGTTCTGGTTCTGTCCAGAAGAATCGGGATTAACGCCAACCCACGGACGCCGCACGGGCCGGTTTAGTCATCATTTACTCATTCGCATCTTGAGTTGCTCAAAGCCAGGAATCGCCGTTGTGCCGGGCGTGGTTAGGGTTGGGCGCTGCCGGCCGCTCGCGAATTGTGAGTGATTCGAGCCAGGGAGGTATAGTCACGCTCTTTCCATTTCGTGCGCGCAACCGACAGGGCCAGCATGGCGAGGGTAATGCTGAGCAGTCCTATCGAGGCTCCTCGAATTGTCTGGCTATGGCGAGGAAGAATAGTGAAACGTCCATACACGAGCTCGATGTGCACCCAGTAAACCAGTAAAGAGGTGTTCCCCAGTTGAATCAGTGGACTGAAACCCCACTGGCCAAAACCCCAGCGACACCACGCATAGGCGAGGTTCACCAGCACTAGGAGAAGACCCAGGCGAATGAGGAAGAAATTCGGACTGGTGTGCCAAAAATCGTAGACGGGATACAGCTGAATCGGGCGTGAGTCAAAATACTTTCCGGCTGAGACCAGCAGCAAGCCGGCGGCCCCGCACAAGAAAAAGCACACAGAGGGGCTTCGTCGAGCGCTGTTCGTCATCCACAGGCACCCCAAGGCGAGCCCAGTTAAGGCGAAAGCCGCCCAGGGAAACAGGGGAAAGAGCCACGCCTGGGGCTGGCCTAGATTGTGAACTCCGTCGATGTAGCTCTCGATCGGCCACGGCAGAAATGAAGGACGCCAACGAGTCCAGAGTAGAGGCGTAACCAGCACAATGGCTGAGGCCAGGACACCAGAGTTAGCTGCCACTCGCAAACGCAGCTTGTCGCCACCAAGCTGCGGGGCTGTCAGCCAGCATACCCCAGCCATTACCAGGATAGACAGCCCGATCGTATTTAGGATGTCCACCCGTAGCAAATCCGTCCAATGCGCGTAGCGGAAGGAAAGAGCAAACTCTTGCGCGCGGAATAGCAGCGCCAGAGCAAGCAGCTGTGCACCTCGAATTAGGGTACGCTTGGCGATTTCGCCCGCGGCGTAACCTTGGTCCCGCCAGCGGTCTGAAGAGAGAGCAAATGCCACTCCGGCCAGGAAAAGGAAAAGGGGGGCGGGAAAAGTCCCCCCCAATTGAGACCACATGGCAAACCTGGAGTTCTCTGGACTGCGGCTCAACCAGGCGTCGTAGCAGTGCGTCTGGAACATCAGCAGACAGGCAAGACCCCGGAGCCAGTCAAGGTACCCGAGGCGGGATGATGGCCGAGCAGCCATGGGGATTCAGCAACCAGGAGAGACGGGCACTCGAGTTAGGCGGCGGCGGCTTTAGGACTGGGCAGGGCCTTTGCTGCTCTGAGCACAAGGTATTTTCCAGCTCCAGCCAAGAAACGGGC
>JAFAPG010000532.1 GCA_019247235.1 Acidobacteriota bacterium | reverse complement strand
CGCCGAGGCAATTACGTCATACGGTACATCGCGGGGAATATTGTAGCGAGACATGATTTCCTGCATCCTGCCCTCGTCCTTGGCAATATCCTCCCGGTCATGCTTGCGACGATCATCAAGCCAGTGTTCATAGGCTTTATCAAACTTTTTCTGATCGTCAGCCGAGAGCCTGCGCTCAAACTCGCGATAGTCATAGTGAGGTCGTGCCCCACCCATCGAAGATACCTCGTAGAACGGGGTATCGGCAGGGATGTTGTAGCGGCCCATGATCTCTTCCATTTTGCGCGCGTGCTTATCCACATCATCGCGATCGTTCCTGGTCTTTGCCTGCTGCCACTTCTCGTATTCCTTATTAAATTGCCGCTGATCGTCGGCGGAAATTTGCGTCTCCCCATTTGCGGGATACGCGCGATCGCCATCGTAATCACGCGCCAGCGAGGGGTTTGTCTCTGACGCCACTCGCTCATAGGGAGTGTCGGGAGGAATGGCGTACTTACTCATTAGGTCTTGCATACGTTGTTCCATGCTGATCATATCGTTGCGGCTATTGGTTTGCCGGTCCTCCACCCAGCGTGAGTAGTAATTATTGAATCTGCTTTCGTCATCCGGTGTCATACGTTGGAGCTGCGCGTATAGAGGCAGTCCCAGGGAGGCGAGCAGGAGGAAATTGCCAATCAATCTGTTCATAGAACCTCCGGAGCAGCTTCGATCTGCTTACTTTGTTTTGCTTTTTATGACTGCCAGGCTCGGCAAGAGGTTGGTTTTTGGCGGCACCGATCGAAAGACTTCCTAGGCTTCCTGGGGGTTTTACCCGATAACGAAAGATGAAGCTCGAGCCGCGGCTGCGGCTTCGGCGCCGAGCCGGCTACTTGGCTCTCACTTGAGAGCAGACGCATGGCTCAGAAGGCAGAAAATCAGAGTTGCTCGACGACAACCCAGCCAAGGCCGGAGGAGCTCTAGGGGAGAGGTATAGGCGCGGTCACTACTCTGACCTTGGTGCGTACTTTGAGAACTCGTGAGACCAAAGGAGAGCTAATAGGCTCGTAGCTCTTTGATGGCTCGGTAGAGGTCCTGTACTTGGGGGAGAATCGCTTCTTCCAGCCCAGGCTGATATGCGATGAAGGTGTCTTTTGCCGCAACGCGTTTCACCGGAGCATCCAGATGATCGAACAGCTCCTCGGCAATGCGCGCCGCGATCTCGGCGCCGTAGCCCCAGCTCAGCGTATCCTCATAGGCCACCAGGACCCGGCTGGTCTTTTCGATCGACGTGGCTACGGTCTCCCAATCGTAGGGGTTGAGAGTTCTGAGATCGATCAGTTCAACCTTAATTCCTTCTTCGCGTTCCACTCGCTGCACAGCCTGCAACGCCCGGGGAACTACGGCGCCGTAAGTAATCAGTGTCAGATCCGTGCCCGCATGCACCACCCGGGCCTTGCCAAAGGGGACCATGTAGTCGGGCCCGGGATAGGCGGCACGTCCATAGCTTTCGCGATAGAGGCGCTTATGCTCGAGAAAAAGCACGGGATCATCGCAGCGCATGGCGGTGCGCAAGAGACCGGCGGCATCGAGGGCGTTGGAGGGAAAGACGATGCGTATGCCCGGCGTGTGAGTGAATATGCTCTCTCCGCATTGGGAATGATAGATGGCGCCGCCCGTCAAATAGCCGCCAATTGCCACCCTGATCACACAGGGGGCTGAAAAGGCCCCGTTCGAACGCCAGCGAATGACCGGCAGCTCATTGCGAAGCTGCATCATCGCCGGCCAAATATAGTCGAAGAACTGTATCTCAACCACCGGCTTCAGTCCGCGCACGGCCATACCCGTCGCCCGTCCCACAATGCTTGCCTCAGCCAGGGGGGAGTTATAAACCCTCTCCGAACCGAATTCGCACTGCAGTCCGGCAGTCAATTTGAAGACACCGCCCTTGCCTTTGACCATTTTCTGCCGCAAATATTCCTCGCGGCTACAGTCGGCCACATCTTCGCCGAAGATCACAATGCGCTCGTCACGCTTCATCTCATCGCGTAAGGTGAGGTTGATCAGATCGGCCATGGTCTTGGTGGCTGAGCGCTTCTCCTGCGCGGCTGGGTCCTGGTGCGGGGTCGAGATCTCGAGGTCAAAGGCCGAGGAGGTGGGATCTAGATGGGGCGAATACAGATAACGCGCGATACTGTCGGGCCGGGGCGGCAGCGCCGAGAGCGCCCGGTCGACAGCGGCCTGCAGCTCCTCCTCCACCTCTTTTTCCAGTCGATTGATTCCCTTCTCCTCGAGAATGCCTTCGCGAATTAGGAACATCTGCATGCGCGAAATCGGGTCGCGCGCGGCGTCGCGTTGGCGCTCGATGTCGGGCCGATAGAGCTTCTCGTCGTCGGATAAGGAATGCGAGTACGGCCGAATCACGTGGGCGTGAATAAAGGAGGGCCCCACCCCGGCACGGCAATGGGCTACGGCTCGCGTAAACGCACCGTAGCTGGCGACGGGATCGGTGCCGTCAATCTCTTCGAAATGGAAGTTAGGAAAAGCGGAAAGCAGTCGCGAAATATTGCCGCCCGCAGTTTGAACCTCAACCGGCACGGAGATGGCATAGCCGTTATCTTCGACCAGGAAAATGATAGGCAAGCGCAGATTGGCGGCGGCGTTGATCCCCTCCCAGAATTCTCCTTCGCTGGTGGTGCCATCGCCGATCGAGACGTAGGTCACCTCGTCGCCGTAAAAACTGACATCTTTAAACTCACGATAATCGCCCGTGGCTCTGTCGCTGGCTTTGGGGCGAGCGATGAGATAGCGGGAAACCTCGGCACAACCGACAGCATGGAGAACCTGCGTGCCCGTGCAGGAGGACTGAGTGACTACATTTAAGCGCTTATAACCCCAGTGGGAGGGCATCTGGCGGCCGCCTGAACTGGGGTCTTCGGCCGCACCTACGGCCTGCAGCAACATCTCATAAGGAGTGGCACCGAGCGCCAGACAAAGGGCACGATCGCGGTAATAGGGGAAAAACCAATCATAAGCAGGCTTCATGGCCAAGGCCGCCGCCACCAGCACCGCTTCGTGGCCCGCGCCAGAAATCTGAAAGAAGATCTTCTGCTGGCGCTTGAGCATGATCTCTCGGTCGTCTAAGCGGCGCGAGGTGTACATGAGCCGATAAGCATCAATGAGTTGCTCGCGCGACAGCCCTTCATAGGCTTTGCCCGCTCGGTTGGCATCGGCTAGAGCGGCGACTTTTCCCTGATTCCTGCTCGGCATGACTCGAACCGGCCAATCTATTGCAGCTGGCCGACGCTGGTATTGTAAATCAGAACCATCCGAGGTCAGAATTCTGCAACGCCCTCGCCCGGCCCTGACGAGGTGTCGACAGATCCCCTGTGAGTGGGTTGAGAAGCCAAGATTTTGTTGCCAGCTACTCACCCTTGTCGTTGGGTATTAGAGCTCTACCTAGCAATAATCGCCGTGAAGGAAAATGCGGCAACGAGTGCTACGCCTACGCTATCGTGTCCGACGAGCCATGCTTTGAAGCCGCGCGGGTTGAGAGTGATTCGCCGTTCATCTGGTGAGCGCGCACAGCCAGAAAAAAGCGAAGAGCAAGAACTAAGACCAAAGAGCAAAAACCAAAGAGCAAAGACCAAAGCGCGAAGAGTAAAGGCCCTACTTACGGAACAAGCTGAGCTTGCTGACCGTCCGCCAGGATCGTCCGCTCTCCTGGGCGTAGGAAGATCCAAGCGAGCCTGAGCTCCCGGCATTGGCGCCAGTGTATTCTTGGCTCATGCCACGATTTAATCGGCCTTTCGACGCCGGTTCATTGAAACTGCTGATCTTCGATCTCGATGGAACCCTAATCGACTCGCGGGAGGATTTGATTCAGTCGGTGAACGCCATGTTGCGACACTTTGAACGTACGGAATTGCCCGGCGAAGTTGTAGCCTCTTACGTCGGCGATGGCGCGCCCATGCTCGTTCGCCGGGCCTTGGGAGACCCTGAGGACGAAGTGTTTTTAAAACAAGCGCTCGATTATTTTCTGTCCTACTACCGTGAGCATAAGCTCGACCACACCACCGAGTACCACGGAATTCGGGAAGCTCTCGAGCGCTTCGGGGCAAACGGAGGTGGACGCAAGATGGCCGTTCTCTCGAATAAACCCGTCAATCCTTCCCGTGCCATACTCGAAGCACTCGGGCTGGCGAGGTATTTTGTTCGCATCTACGGTGGCAATAGCTTTGCAACCAAAAAACCTGACCCGCTCGGGGTGAACACTCTTCTGCGCGAGACGGCCACATTGCCAGAACACGCCATGATCGTCGGAGATTCCTCGATCGATGTTCTAACCGGAAGAAATGCTCGCATTCTCACCTGTGGGGTCACGTACGGGTTTGCCCCGCATACGTTGTGTGAGATTGAGCCCGACGTAGTCGTTGAAAGCCCGAACGATCTCGGCCAGTTGTTTTCTTCCTGACCGAGTGCATCGCCTCGCAAGCGCTCCCTGAGCGGCGCGGGGACGAATATGATGCCATTGTCGCGATCTGCCGCTGGCATGCGTCAACCCCGAACACCGATTCGGTCGCCGACACGGAATTCACCTCAAGCAAAAGCCGCAGCGAAGGCACATTTTCCCTCACAGGGAATCCTCCGCGAGCGACTGCGCGCATAAACGTCGTGGTAAGCTTGAAAACGGTTCCGCGACGCGCATATGCTTCTAGCCGCATGCTGGTAGCGAACACCTGGGAATGCGTGCAGGTGTGAGGGGGACGCCAACTCTTTTTGATACTTGCATGAACAGTTCCCGTTCCGGCTTTACTCAGGCGGAGCTAAAAAGACTTCGCAGCCTCAAAGAGCCAATTGGCATCCAGCGTTTTCTAGACAGCCAGCCCTATCATTTGGCCGATACCGCGTGGTCTCCGCGGCGGGTACTTCGGGAAAACACGTCGCACTGTTTTGAGGGCGCACTGTTTGCCGCGGCCGCGCTGCGCGTTAATGGATACCCCCCTCTGGTCATCGATCTCGAGGCCGAACGCGACACCGATCACGTGATCGCCGTATTTCAAGCGCGAGGCCATTGGGGCGCCCTCGCCAAGTCGAACTTTACTGG
>JAFAPG010000042.1 GCA_019247235.1 Acidobacteriota bacterium | reverse complement strand
AAACTCAGGAATTTGATCCTTTTCTGCTGCTCGACGATTTCCGCAACGACCATCCGGCCGATTACCTGGCTGGCTTTCCCTGGCATCCCCACCGTGGAATTGAAACCATCACCTACGTGCTGGCCGGCTCAGTTGAGCACCGGGATAGCTTAGGAAACCAAGGCAGAATGAGTGGTGGCGATGTCCAATGGATGACTGCCGGCAGCGGCATTTTGCATCAGGAGATGCCTAAGGGGGATCTCCAGGGACGCATGCACGGGTTTCAGCTGTGGGCCAATCTGCCCTCAGCCTTGAAAATGGCCGAACCCCGTTATCAGGACATTCCTTCAAGTGCAATTCCCGAGATCACCGATGACGATGGAACGCGCGTGCGGGTTATTTGCGGCAAATTCTGGGGCCGGCAAGGACCCGTCGAAGGCGTAGCCGCAGATCCGAACTATCTCGATGTGGCGGTTCCGCCTGGACAGCGCAAACGGCTTGAGATCGAGACCAACCGCAATGCCTTCGCCTACGTCTTTGCCGGCTCCGGCACATTTCGCGACGGCTCGAGTCCACGGCCAATCCTCACCGAACTGGTCGCCACCCCGGAGGTCCCCACCGTATATGACGTCAGCAATCACTCACTGGTGCTATTCGATCGAGGCGACGAGCTGATGGTTCAGGCCGGAGCCGAGGGCATTCGCTTCCTCCTCGTATCGGGCAAGCCCATCGAGGAGCCCGTAGCCTGGTACGGGCCCATCGTGATGAACACCGAAGCCGAGCTACGCCAGGCCATGGCCGAGCTGCGTTCCGGTACCTTCATCAAGCACCCGTGACAAGTCCCAGCATCTTGGTTCCTCTCGAAAGGCGCGATAAAGACAGTACCGCAGCTTCGCTGAGTTCCCCGAACGGCCACCCTAGCCTGTGCGCCGGTTTTTCCTGGTGGCTAGGGTCTGCCTCTCGTCCGAGGGGTGCCCCCAGGGCAAGGCATGTACAATAGGCGGGTCTTTTGCCTGGAAGAAAGGAAGCTCGCCTAGCTGCCGCCCCTTCCTTTAGCGTATATATTTCTCGATATCGATGATGGCAGCATCGGCCCCCTTTCTTAGAATCGAGCACTTGTGCCGAACCGCCAATGGGCGCTCCATCATCAAGGACGTTTCTCTAGAAGTACACCACGGTGAAGTCGTCGCCATTGTTGGGCCCAGTGGATCGGGGAAGTCGTCTCTTTTGCGTCTTCTCAATCGTCTGGACGAGCCTACCGCCGGCACCTGTTTTATCGAGGAACGCGATTACCGGGAGATCTCACCGCGTATGCTACGACGCCGTCTGGGAATGGTGCTACAGACGCCATTTCTGTTTGCTGGAACAGTGGGCGACAACATTCGCTTCGGTCCCAGCCAACGCGGGGAATCCCTGACAGAGGAAGCGGTCAACCAGTTACTCGATCAGGTCTCGCTGCCAGGGTTTTCTGAGCGCGCCGTACAAAATCTGTCCGGCGGAGAAGCACAACGGGTGGCCATAGCGCGCTGCTTGGCGAATGAGCCTGAGGTTCTGCTCCTCGATGAGCCTACTTCTGCTCTGGACGACGCCGTTAAGCGGGATGTTGAGTCCCTGGTACAACGGATCGTCATCGCCCGTCGCCTCACCTGTCTCATCGTCACCCATGATCTGGCCCAGGCGAGACGCGTTGCCAAGCGCGTGGTGCTTCTGGAACAAGGCAGAATCAGCCGCATCGGTTCTCCGGAGGAGGTTTTTGGTGGTCGATAGAATCGTTAACCCCCAGCTCAGGCTTGGATTGACGCAATCAGGACTCGCGGCACTGGCCGCCTTTGCCGTAGTCCTATTGGCGCGCGGTCGACAGATTCACCTAGAACGAGAAACAGTGATAGCCCTCTTTCGTGGGCTTACCCAGATCATGATCATCGGATCGATTCTGGTGCTGGTCTTACATGGGCCCAGGTGGACCAGCGTCATTATCCTTGCCGCAATGACCATGGCGGCTGCGGCGACATCCGCCCGGCGCGGCAAAAAGATTCCTGGTGCATTCCCTGTATCTCTTTATGCCATTGCCGGGGGAGCAGGCTGTGTCATTGCTCTCATGACCTGGGCAGGTGTGATTGGAACCGCCATCACTGCTATTGTGCCGGTAGGTAGCATGCTCATCGCGAATGCCATGAATGCCAATGGCCTGGTGCTCGACCGATTTCGCTCTGAAATCCAAGCACATGCCGGCCAGATCGAGACCGCCCTGGCGCTCGGCGCATCCCCCGAGCAGACCGTGGTCACCTATATACAAGCCTCCTATCAGGCCAGCCTAATCCCTGCCGTTGATAACTTGCGCTCCCTCGGAATTGTCTGGATCCCCGGGCTCATGGCCGGCATGGTGCTCTCCGGCGCCCCCCCTTTATATGCGGCTATCTATCAGTTCGTGGTGCTTGCGATGATCTTTGCCGCATCCGGGTTAACCTGCCTGATCAGCACCACTTTGATCCGAGAGCGCGCATTCTCGACGGCAGAACAGCTGCTACTACGTTAGCGCCATGACCTTACCTGACTGCGACCGTAAAGGCGAAAGGCGTCGATCTAAAAATCGCCGGTTTTCCATTTCTTCATGCCTCATAAATCGCTGGGAAGCTGGTGCGCATTCTCCTTTCTTGCATCCCGCCCGACTAATAAGGACCACCTGGGGGACGAAACGACACCGAAGCGGAATTGATATCTGTGCCCATGCTTTAGTTCTGTATTGGAATGTTTTACGGTGGAGTTGATCGCGGCGCACTTTTAGTGCGGATGGAGGTTTAGATCACGCGAGAGCATCAGCTTTAACGTTAGTTTGTCCCCGCCTCCGCTCCAGCCAATTCCGAAGCCGGTTTCAACATTCAAGAAGCCGCCATTGCGATCCATCACCACCCAGGTTTCGTGCAACTGCTGACTTCGAGGTACCACGCTATCCAGGCGCCCGAAGCCATCATATTCCTCCATAGCGACGGCCCATTTCTCGCTGAAATTGTAAGCGGCCCGGCCGGCAGGATTAAATTCAAAGCCTTTCAAACCGCCGCGGTAATCTGTATCCATGATCGGGTTGTAGATAAAATCCCAATGATGAAGGTGGACGCCGGCAATTGGCCGAAGCTCCGAGGTGATGCGTTTTGACTCCCAATAAAGAGCGTTGATGCTGAATTCAAAATTGAAACCGTAAAAGACTTTGTGATCGTGAGCGTGGGGACGCACGAACAGCTCGCGAATCTTAAAACCGTTAATGCTTGCACCATGGTTAGCTGAATCGAGACTGTACACCGGAAGGTACAGCCCTTGTTCGAACCAGGGCCTTACCCCGAAGGCCCATTCCGCGGCCCCGTTAACGGAGTGGTTGGCGATGATGGCGCCGGGGAAGACAGGCGTCCTCCGTCCCTGGGGAGTGAAGTTGGTGTGAATCATTAGATTAATGACCCCCTGCTCAGCAATTTCGGCGTCGTAGACCTGGATTTCATCGGTTTGCGCAACACTCGCTTCCGGCATGACAAGGCAAGCAAGCACTGTGAACAGCAACCATGGGCAGGTCGGTATTAGTGCAAAACGTTTCAATGATTGCTCAGCATCGCAGCCTGGAAATTGCCGCTGCTCGATTTGGATCCACGATTTGAGCTTAGCAGGCTGCGGAAACCATCGTTTTCGACCTGCTAGTCCGAGGAGGAGTCGGTTGTCGAATTATCAGTTCTGGCCTGCTGCGGCTGTATCCTCCGCCCCGTAATCAAACTTTGGCAAGAACTCCACCGCCGGCGGATGTTCCTGCTCCCACCCAATCGTCTCCCGAATCGCCTGCTCAATCGCTACCGGCTCCTGGTAGCCCAGCTCTTGGCGGATACGAGCCGAACTCGCCGTCCAATGCTGTGCGGCGTTGCCGGGCTTTAGCAGGTGGGGCGGCGTCCGCTCCACCGGCAAGGCGACGAACTCCCCTTCCCACCGCATTTCGCTGGCGATTTTTCGTGCCCATTCAAGTTCGCTGAACGATGGCTCCTCGCATACGTTATAAATCCGCCGCGCGGCGCGATCATCGGTAGCAGCTAGCGCCATGGCCGCGGCCACGTTCTCCACGTAGCCTCGCGCCGAACGCCAAGCGGCCAGCGTCTCGGGAAAAATTATGTGGCGCCGTCGGTCCGCGATGCGTTTCACCACGGGATAAAAACGATGGAGTGGATCGCCGGGCCCATACACCATGGGGAACCGGAGCACCGTGCCAGGAAGTTCGCGATCGTTCATCACCAGGCGCTCGGCCGGGATCTTGTCATAATCGTCCGTCACCCAAGGAAAAATCTTGCGCATGAACTGCACGCCCTCTGGAGGGTAAGGATGCAAAACGCGCCGCAGCTCCGAGTCTTCGGTAAGCGGGACCTCCTGCAGTGGACCACTGTCGGTTCCCTGGGACACGGCCATCGCACGGTACACATCCATGCTGCTCACCATCACCACGCGTCCGGTCGCGCCACGGAAGATGTTCATCAGCTCTTCCGCCTGCGTACCCGAACTGATCACGAGATCAATCACCACCTCAGGAGCAAAGCGCTTCAGTTTTTCGGTGCTGGCGGTGAGTTGGTTGCGGTCACCCCGAATGTCCTCCACCCCGGGGGGCGCGGCCGTCACGCCGCGATGAAACACTGCCAGCGCGTGTCCTTGCTGCTTTAGCCTGGCCACGGCGAAGCGCCCGATGAAGCCATTCCCCCCAATTAAAAGAATGCGCATACGGCACTCAACATCATCGCAAGAAGGCCCTTACGGTACCAGAAGATTCTCTTCTTTCGATACGTAAGCTGGTAAGAAAAAGGCATGCCGGGAAAAAGACAAGCCGCAGTTGGATGTGTTCAGCTACGTCCGCCGTGAGTAGCAAGTCGCAGGCTGCAGCCCTGTTTCAAAAACTTGTACGCCAAGATTGGAGGGCCGTCGATCGCGTCTGCGAAAATGTTTCTTCGCGGCCGATTAGGACGCATCCTTTCAACACCACTAAACCAGAAAACCAGAGGTATGAAGATGGCACGCTGGAATTAGCGAAAGAACAAGTGGCGATGTTTGAGAAGTCGAACGCGATTTCCGCACCCGACAGCTCAGCGTCGTGGTCGCACGGCTCACCATACCGAACTGAGGAGCCGCGTGGCGTCCTCGGCTGGATGGGGAACTGTGGCCCGGTTTCGCGGTACATATTTTCTACCAGGCGAGCGCCCGCCCTCCTTTGCGCTGGCATATGGCGAGCGTGTCCAATTGGCGGTCGACGTCGTATGGCGTGAGGCGCATTAGCGGCGCGGCACACCGCATCAGAAGAATGTGGGCTCAGGGCATCATGGTATCATTCAACAAGTTCTCCAAAGCGGGACCGGATAGAGCCATCTGCTGTATCCACAACAGCAAGCGCAAAAATTTTAAGTTCCTCCACATTTGCGTTCCCGTGCTCAGGCGTGAGGAACACGGTTTTTTTCAAAACCCCCGATATCTCCTTCATCAGCTTAAAGACTTGTTTGGCGGTGTTGGGGGATTTGATGTCGTCAAGCAATAAGTCGAGTTCAATCTCATGCACCAGAAAAAAGTAACAGTTTAGTGTGAATCCCATCAGCACACATTCGAGCTGGACAGAGCCCTGGTTCCTTCTTTCGAATATGACATCAGTTCTCGGCAACGGTACAGCTACTCCGTTTTCTGAATAAACGCAGGCGTAGCTTGCCGTAAGGTGATTCAGAAGCGCTTGCCAGTCACCAATAGAGGTATCGCACACTACGATGTCTAGTAGTATGTCTTCGCTCGATGCAAAAATCTTTTTATACACTTCATCCGTCAACGTCGAATCCTCAAGGGTCCAGTGGGCGCTCAAGTACTTCCCAATAAGGTTGCCAAATCACGGCCCAACAAACCGAAGGCAAAGCTCGTTCCTCCACGCCCCAGCGTGCGTACCTTCCCTTGGGTACAAGGTATTGCACGAATTCGCCTTGAAGAGGCGTACTACCGACCGTATCCCATCCTTCATCCTGTTTCGCTCGTCGGGACTGCGGATCACGCTCGAAAATCATAGCCCATCCGCCCCTCCGTCGTAACGGTTGAGCCTTAGCTTGCGTTGGGCGTGCAGGCTGCCGATGGAAATCAATTGAAAATTATGGACGCACGGAAAGAGGCGCCGATAGGCGCAGCACAAATTGTCGATCTATGGCTGTGAGGAGACCGGGCGCGACTGCACGGTGTCGTGTCCGGTCCATGGATATCAGAAGTGAAAACCAATTTCTCCAGTCAACGTTCTTGGTGTGACATAGTGCGTACCGCTGAAGGTTGAGAAAAAGTTGTACAACGCTACCTTGTTGGTCAGATTGACGGCGGTTAAGCGTAAGCTCCACTGATGATGCTCATTGCGAAAAAGATTGTCATCCCCAACACTTAAATCAAACAGGTTTCGAGGTGCAATCCGCTGGGGATTGTGGTCATCATTTTCAGTCCCGGATCGCGGCACTTGGACGTAGATCGATCCCAAACCTGCGGCGGAGCATGTGGGAAGCGCAACGCCGAGTGGGTTGGGAGCAGCCAGAACTCCGTTGCAGGTTAGCCCCGCCTGGAACTCCTGATCGGCGGTCAGTGGCAAGGTGGTGAGGTTGTTCACGAAAGCCACTTGTCCGTGAGGAAGCGGAACCGCCGGGTTAGACCCCGGAATGGTCGCCACACCTCCATCAGCCGGAGAGGTCGAAGCCGAACAGGTCGCGGTGGGTGCAACGCATGGTATTGCGCCGGCCACCAGGCCGCTATCGTATCTCCAGTTGACACTTACCCAAGGACCATTCTTCCATGGCTGATACTGGAAGTGCGTCGTTTGGTTGAACTTTTCGTCATGATCAATTCGGAAAACGTTGCCTGCCGGCAAGAAAGGAATTCCGCCAGCCTGTGGAGGAAAGAAACGCGCAGCCACGCTCGAAAGCACGACCAGGGCGGTAAATCCGCGATAGCTGGGCACGCTCGCCCGGAGCGTATACCCGCTGATCTTTGAGTTATGCCAAGCAATAGGAAACGCAATAGGGGTCGCTGCCACAACGCCGAAATCGTAGCCATTATGGGTGTACTTCCACAGGTACTCGCCATCGATTACCAGGTACTTTCCAAAGGCTTGCTGGAAGCCGGAATGAAATTCATTGCGCCATCCCGGACGGATGGCCCCGCTAACACAACTGATGTTCGGCGGGGGTACCATGAACGATACGACCGGGTTGCTGCATCCGGTGCTCGAAATAATGAGGTTCTCGTTAAAAGGTGATTCCATAGTACGTGCGTAGGAAAGGCGTAGCACGGTATTAGTGCGCTTTACGTTGTAGGCGACACACAGCCGCGGTTCCGGTTGCGCATCTCGGGTGAATCCGTTGTAGATATCGCCCCGAATTCCTAGGTTCAACGAGAGAGCGCCTTTGGTGATGGCGTCTTGAATGTAGAGTGCCGCCTCTTTTACGTCGGTGTGGCCGTAGAAGCGGAATGTGCTGCCTCCCCGGCTCAAGTCGCTGGGATTAAGAAGCGTACAAGGCGGAGCCGTCGGATTGCCTGCCATATCTAGACAAGAGGTTCCAGCGATGGGTGTACCCGTAGGTCCAAGCTGATTGAACAGACCTAGAAAGCCAGGATCCACCGTACCTAGTCTGTCGTCCTCGGTCAGAAATGTCTGTTGGTACAGGGCACCGGCCTTCCAATTGTGGATACCTGCGGAATGGGAGATGTCTGCCCGCCCCCCGGCGTTCGTCAGAGTACGGTCTTGACGAATGGTCTGAGCCTGCAAGTCTGGGGAAAAGTCTGCGAACGGATCGGCGCTGGGATAGAAGTTGTATTGATCTCGCCGACCATATGCGCCAAATGTGAGCACCGTAGCGGGATTAATGATGTGGGTAAAAGACGGCGAAATGTTGAATGTTCCGATCTTTGATCGTTGATCGGTCGGACCGAGAAGCGCCCCATTGAAGGGGTTTACCGCCTGACCGCCTGAGTTACACACAAACCCGGAGTTACAGTCATGGAACTGCTCGTCAAAGGTATTAGGATTTTGAAACCACGAGCGCGAGTAACCGAAGTTCAAGTGCATGGAATCTGTGGTCGAGAACTGATAGTCCACCCGATCAAACATATTTTCTTCATTCCCTTTATCGTGCATAACTTCGAACTCGGGAGGATCCAGGAAGCGTCCCGAGTTCAGGCCATTAGCGGAAATGAAATTTCCCCAACTTTTGCCGCCATACCCAAAATTGAAACCCAAGTTGGACGTACCAAATGATCCGTAGGACGCCGTCACACTGCCGTGCGGCGTGGTCAGGCCCTGACCGGAGCGCGTGGTGGCCACGATCACCAGGCTCGTCTTTCCGCCATATTCCGCA
>JAFAPG010000938.1 GCA_019247235.1 Acidobacteriota bacterium | reverse complement strand
TCGAGCTCTCCGGTTCCATCTACATGGCCCTGCACGATATGTCCATCGAAACGACTTTGGGCGCGCATGGGCAGCTCCAGGTTCACGAGCGCACCAGGTTTGAGCCGAGAAAATGAGGTTCGCTGCCAGGTTTCTTGCGCCAAGTCTGCGGCGAAGGAGTCTTTTTCGATCACAACTGCGGTGAGACATACACCGCTGACCGAGACGCTACCGCCCGGCTTCATTTCTCTGAGCAGATTTGAGCACCTCACCGTCAGTCGACGTTTTTCACCCTCCTCACGGAGTGCAGCAACCTGCCCAACTTCTTCAATGATTCCAGTGAACATCGATCTCCGCGGCGAAAAGAGGTCCCCTTCTAGCTTTCGCCGGTCTCGCCCGACGTGCGGTCAATCCAGATAAGGATCCCGCAAATATCCTTCGACCGCAAAGTCCTCTCCGAAACGATGCAGGCGAAACGATTTCAGGTGTGCCGCCTCGCTGATTCGGCGGAAGCCGTCCCCACTGGCAAAAGGCACCGAGCCCATTCCAGCCAGAATCTTTGGCGCATAATAAAAAAAGACCTTATCGGCAAGTCCCGACGCGAGCGCCGCCCAATTCACCAGCGCTCCTCCTTCAATCATAATGCTTGTGATCTCGCGGTCCGCCAAGTGCCGGCAGACGGCCTGAAGCTCGGGCCGGCCGTTGTCCCCAGCCGAGGCTACCTGCACGACCTCGATACCATGCTCCCGCAGCTTCTGTTTCTTTTTTTCCTCCGCAAATGAACAAAATACAAGCACGTCGTCGGCGGTGGTTTGTGCAACTCGAGAACCAAGCGGCAGCCGTAGGTGAGAGTCAAGGATGACGCGGAGTAATGGTCGGCGCCGCGGCAGTCCGGTCCGGTCGGTCAATAACGGGTTGTCGGCGATTATGGTTCCCACGCCGACCAGAATGGCGTCCTGTCGATGCCGAAGCTGCTGAACGTGCGCCCTGGCTGCGCCGCTGGTAATCCAGCCTCCTGTCGGACCTCCGGCCCCCAAGGGGTGATCAGGGGAAAGATCTTCAGGAGGCGGGGCAATTTTGCCGTCGAGCGTCATGCCAGCTTTTAACGTCACTAAGGGAATGCGGTAGCGAATGTATTTGGCAAAGGCATCATTCAATGGGCGAGCTTCATCTTCGAGTAGCCCTGAACTTACCTGAACTCCGGCTTGCCGGAGTCGGGAAAAACCTCGCCCGCTGACCAACGGATTGGGATCGGGTATACACGCGACGACTCGTTTTACACCCGCAACAATGACAGCCTCGGCACACGGCCCCGTGCGCCCTTGATGGGAGCAGGGCTCGAGGTTGATGTAAAGAGTCGCGCCTCGTGCTCTTTCTCCCGCCTGTTTGATAGCTCGTACCTCGGCATGTTCCAGCCCGTCGTAGGTATAGAACCCCGTGCCCACGGTGTCGCCAGCCTGGTCGACGAGCACGGCTCCCACGTGAGGGTTCGGTGAAGCCAGGCCAAAACCCTCTTGTGCCAACTGAAGAGCCCGACGGAGGTACTGCGCATCGGTTTCAGGCGAGGTCTTCACAAGGTCAGCGGATCAAGCAAAGAGGGAATCGACGTAGCCTTGAGCGTCGAAAGGTAGCAAGTCGCCCGGTTTCTCGCCCACGCCGACGTAGCGAACCGGAAGCCCGAGCTCGCGAGCAATGGCAACGACCACCCCGCCCTTGGCCGTGCCATCCAGTTTTGTAAGCACCACGCCGGTAACCGCCGCAGCTTCCGTAAACTGCTTTGCCTGCTGCAGGCCGTTTTGCCCGGTGGTCGCATCGATAATCAGCAAAACCTCATGAGGTGCTCCAGGAATGAGGCGCTGGGCGGTGCGCCGCATTTTCTCAAGCTCGGCCATGAGATTGGTCTTGGTGTGTAAGCGTCCAGCGGTGTCTACGATCACGCAGTCAATGTGGCGCGCATTCGCGGCTTGCAAGGCATCGTACAACACGGCCGCCGGATCTCCACCCGCCCGAGTGCGAATAACCTCGGTTCCGCTTCGTTCTCCCCACACTTCGAGTTGCTCGATGGCGGCGGCGCGGAAGGTATCGGCGGCGCACAAAAGTGCGGTCTTGCCTTGAGAGCGCAAGGATTGAGCCAGCTTGCCGATGGTCGTGGTTTTGCCGGTCCCATTCACGCCCACAACCAGGACGACCTCGGGGACGCCATCGGGTCGCTCGACCGGGGGTGTATTGGCAGCCATCAAGATGGCGAGTAACTCCTCTTTTAATAAACGCTTAAGCTCCTCTACATCGCGAATCTGTTTGCGATCGGCTCGCTCACGCAGTCTCTCAAGCACCTGCTCAGTGGTCGACGAGCCCAGATCGGCTCCGATCAATGTAGCCTCAAGATCATCGAGCGTATCCCGGTTGATTTCCCGGCTGAAAGGAACAACTTCGTCGATGCGCTGGCTCAAATTCTGCCGAGTGCGCGATACCGCCTCTTTCATTCGTTCCAAGAGGCCGGGTTGTTTCTCCGTACTACCGAATAGGGTCTGAATCATGAATAAACGGCAGCTTAAGTTCGATCTTAATTATAACCATGGGAAATGAAATGACCGGCCGTGCAAGCCAAAGAAGGAGAGCAGTCGTGCTAAATGCTCGGTCAACGATGACGTTTCAGAATCGTAGCCTCTTCCTAGTATGGCTCCGCAGCCAATCTTGGGGATAGGAGTTGCCGAGAGATATTGATCACCGCGGACCAATGAGAGAAGTTGCGCTGCCTTACGGCCAACCAGAATCTTCAAACCCGCTTCATAGATCTCAACTACATGGGCGGTCTACTTATCGTGGGTTACCTGGCTCGTGGCGCAGCTTCGAATCAGCCCTGTCATTTCTCGATTGCCTCAATCCAGAGTTTCAACGTCAAATCTTCGACTTTTGGGTTGTCAAGGTACGGTCGAAGCACTCGCTGGTAACGGTCGCGAAGCAGATCCAGATCGAAGGGAATGGTACGAGCCAAATACCGCACATCACTCCTATCGCGCTCAATGTTGCGCTCAATTTTGGTAAGAGCGAGATCAGAAGGATCAACGGCCATTAGGTGCAGGTGTTGAAAAACTTCAGGAAACATCTCCCGAAGTCGACCCTCATATTCGTAGGGTGGTTGTACAAGGGTAACAAGATCCAGATAGATCCCATATTTTGGAATACGGGACCGCCGAGGGCGCGGACTTGCAAAAACGGCTTGGCAGCAGCACGCGGAGCGATTTCGAGGACATCCAGATCAGCAGTTAGGACGGCTCAACCCATAAAGCACGGTGACGACAAACCCGCCTATGCAATCGAGGCGTACGGTTGATGTCGCAATTAGGTCCACCTCATCCAAGAATGAGCGCCACGGCTCCGGTATGGTTTCAGGAAGGCACATAGGCCAAGTGTCTCACCGAGAGGTCGGTGAGCAGATTCCAGTGGTGCGCTTTTGGCGTACGATTTCGACGAAGCCAGTTGCGCTCAGCTTTTGTCATGGATTCATGCGAGAGCGTGTCCTCTCTCGCGAGCCGAGAAGGCTCTATGACCGCCTTATTCTTGGACAGGAGTTCCTTGCGCCATTCGTCCTCTGTCTTCTCGGCCAACTCCTCCGCAAGATCCACAATGAACCCAAGCCGGTTCTGACGATCATTGAGCTTAGCTTTGCGGAAGAGCCATCCCCAATCCATGTCCGCATACGTATAAGCCACCCAGGGAAGCGCCTCAACCACTCTTCTATCAAGATCGTCTTCATCGAGCGCGAGGAACAGCAATCGAGCTGGATTGTAGTGAGCTTCTCCGCGCAAGTAGGAGAAGCCCGGGTACCTCAGAGCCCCTAGTTCCGCCTTGAACCCAGCCTCATCCAAAGTCGAAGAATCCTTTGATTCAAGGGGTAGGGCCGTTGCTGGAAGCTCGAATACCCTCATTGCTTGCGCCGCGATCGGCCCGGTCACGGGTCGACGGCCCCGTTCAAGCATCGACAGGTAGGCCTGTGTAACACCCAGCCTTACTGCTGCCTCCTGCTGTGTCAGGTGTGCGGCTTCCCGTCCTGACTTCAATACCGATCCAACCACAAGACTCTCCGTAGGCAACACTATAACAAAATTTGTTATAATCGCAGCGCCGAGTGGTTCTCGGGCTTGTTCCGGAACAGTAGCCTGCGCGTGAGAACTAGAGGACGCGTGCTCAGTGGTTGGGCACAGTCAAGATGAAGCTATGTCATTCCCTAATTGCGCATGTCGGATGTTGTTTTTGGCGATTGCAGTAGAGAAACAATCGGGATGACCCAGTAGGGGCTGCGTCACCTAGCTAAGTACGGTCCATTTGTATGGCGAGAGTCGAGTCCTCATCACTCGGCTCTGCCTCGAGTTCGGTCCCAGCCTTCGAGACACTGGGCAAGGCGGGAACGTGGATTTCGCCGCGCCGATAAATTGCCTCAAGAGCCGCGACTGCGCTTGAATCTAATCTCTTGCCGGAAAGCGACTGGATGATACGTAAGGCATCTACGGTGTCGCTCGCCTGCTGATACGGGCGGTTCGTGGTCAGCGCGTCGAATGTGTCGGCCACGGCGATGATTCTCGGCAGCAGGGGGATCTCATCGCCTTTTAAGCCGTAGGGGTACCCTTTGCCATCGAGCGACTCATGATGCAACTCGATTCCAGGTAGCATTTCTTTGAGCTGTGCCACCGGTCGCAAAATGGTTGCGCCCTTTGTGGTGTGCGTCTTCATAATGTCGAACTCTTCTGCGGTGAGCGCGCCTGGTTTTTTCAGAATACGATCTTCGATTCCGATTTTGCCAACGTCGTGCAACTGTGCGGAAACGCGAACAATTTCCTGAAAGTCTTCAGGTAAGCCCATCTCTTTCACGATGAGCATGGAATATTTGGTTACGCGGTCGGAGTGACCGCGGGTGTAAGGGTCTTTTTCGTCGACCGCGCCCGCCAGCATCTGGATCGAGCTCATGAACAGCTCGCGGTTCTCGGCGGCGGCGTGCTTCAAATCCTCGACGAACTGTTCAAGCTCCTGCGACATGAAGTTAAACGTCGAGGCGAGCTCTCCGATCTCCGTGCGGCTTTTTAACTGCACGCGTTGCGAGAAGTCGCGGCGGGCAATGGCATGGCTAGATTCAGTCAACACTTCGAGTGGGTTGGTGATTCGACGGGCGGCTATGATTCCAACCCCGATACTGAGAACGACCGCGAACAAGGCCAGCAACCGTGCCGTGCGCTGCATCTCGTAGACGCCGCTATAGGCTTCATCTCGAGGTTTGGCTACGACGACCGCCCAATTTAGATTGTTAACCGGGCTGTAAGTGCCTAACATCACGGTACCTTTATTGCGCGCGGCGGTGAATTCCCGGGTAGCCGCCACCATCTGCGCTTTGCCCCCTAGCTCAACAAAGTTGCGCACAATCTCGAGGCTGGTCATGTCCTGACCGGTGGCATATTGTGACCGGGCTCCTGCGACCAGACGTCCTTGGCCATCGACCACATACGGCGTCAAACCTCCCCGATCAATCTCGTCCAGCCTACGAATAAGGAAGTCGAGGTCGAGGGCCGAAGCGATCATGCCGAGGAAACGATCACCGTAGGTGAGAGGAGTGCTTACTAGCATTACCGTGCGCGAAGACCTGCCATTGCCGATCACCAGGGGCTGTCCGTTATAAGCGCGGGCATCCCGAGCGGCGGCAAAAGCCTGTTCTAGTTCTCGTTCAAGGAAAGCGTCCGGCTCGATACGGCCGGCAGAAATGCCTTTACCCTCGGCGTTCAGCAGTGTGGCATAGTCGACCAGCTCTCCCGAGGAAGAGACGAAATTCTCAAGCAATGCGCGCAGCTCTGGCGCCCGCACATGTTCACCGGTCAAATCACCTCCACTAGCTACCTGCAGGGCGGAAGATAAGTTCGTTTGCATCAAGCGAAAAGACTCTTGATGTTGGAAGATATCATCGGCAACCGAACGGGTTACCGTGTTCTGCAGCAGGCGCTCATTGGTGATGAGCCGCTCGCGGTTGATCGATTGCACCAGCCACGAATAGACGAACATGGGGACGACGCTGAGTAGTACCAGCACGCCAAGAATGACGTAAAGAATGGGAACGCGGGTTGGCAGAAGTTTTTTAGGCAAGCGTTTTCGGCGCTCTTATGGAACGAGAGCCGCAAAGCTCAATTTTACGAGGAGAATGGTGACGCGCCCATGAGGACAGCAATTACGAAAGTACTGGAAGCGTCGCTCGTCGGTCTAATTACTCACGATGTTACCTGCTGGCGAGGCGAGGTACGAAGTTCACTTTTGGAGGTTCTGGTCATTAATTCCCGCATGGCTTCTCGGGGAGATTTCTGGCCGTTCAGAACGGCGTGAATCTGTTCTGTAATGGGCATTTCGACCTGGTGGGCGGCGGCAAGACGCACGGCGGCGTCGGTCGTGAAAACCCCTTCCGCAACCATGCCGTGCATGCTCGAGATAATCTCTGGCAGCTTTCCTCCCCGTCCCAGTTCTACTCCCACCGACCGGTTACGCGATAGCGCTCCCGTTGAGGTGAGGACCAAATCGCCAAGTCCTGCTAGACCGGCCATGGTTTCAGCCTTCCCGCCGCAAGCCGTCACCAGGCGCGTAATCTCAGCGAGACCGCGCGTGATCAGAGCCGCCACGGAATTGTGTCCCAAACCCAGTCCATGGCAGGCGCCGGCGGCAATGGCGATGATATTCTTCAGGGCCCCCCCGAGCTCCACCCCGATCACATCATCATTGGTATAAACCCGAAAAGCGGGATCACTGAACTCCCGCTGTACGGTCTCTGCCAACTTCGAGTCTGTCGAAGCAATGGTGATGGCGGTGGGGTCGCCGCGAGCGACTTCTGCGGCAAAGGTGGGGCCGCTGAGTGCTCCGATCCGGTACCTTGCTCCCGTGACCTCGGAGATGACTTCGCTTGCGCGCAGCAGCGTATCTTGTTCGAGGCCTTTCGTGGCGCTCACGAGGAGCGCTTCTCGGGGAAGATAAAAAGCCAGTTCTGCAAATACTCGGCGGCAGTGCTGCGAGGGTACGGCGCCAATGACAATTTCCACCCCGCTCAGGGCTGTCGGAAAATCGCCAGTTGCCGATACGCAATCTGGAATGCGATGTTCCGGGAGGAATAAGGCGTTCGTGCGAGTGCCAGCGATGCTCTCGCGGACTTCTTTCTCGTAGGCCCACAAGAGGACCTCATGACGCTGGGCTCGCCCAAGCACGATGGCCAGAGCTGTGCCCCATGCCCCCGCCCCGATGACTGCAATCTTACTCATCTGCGTTTAATCTCGAACTTAGGCTCGCTTGCAGCAAGTAGACGCTGAATGTTTTGATGGTGCTTGATTACGATCAAAACCGAGGCCCCAGCAATGGAAGCTATTGCCCCAAGGTTCTCGACTCGGTCAAGGAGAAAGGCAAATAGTGGCAGAGAGGCAGCTGCCGTTATCGAGGCCAGGGAAACAAAGCGAAATACGAGCGCCATGGCCAGGAAGATTCCACTGGCAACCAGGATCGCCCGCGGCGTGAGCACCAGGAAAGCCCCGAAACCCGTGGCCACGCCCTTTCCCCCGCGCAGTCGCAACCACACAGGAAAGATATGACCCAGTACGGCAGAGAACGCTGCAACAAATACGGCCGGATGGTTTCCAGGCATTACGCTTGAGACCAATTCGACCGCTCCCACTCCCTTGAGCATGTCG
>JAFAPG010000901.1 GCA_019247235.1 Acidobacteriota bacterium | reverse complement strand
CCAGCAAGATGAGCATCATCGCGAGCGAGATGGTGTTGGTGTTCAGTTCGATTCTGCCGGCATACCGAGGTCCGGGCAACAGCCAAAACACGCTTCCCAACCCCAACGCCAGCAACCCAACACCGGGGAAAAGGAACAGCCAGTTAGGTGCTGCTAGCAGGATGAGGCGCAGATGGCGCCATCCATCGCGAAAGGTATGGAGATGCGGGGAGCGACCGCGCTGGTCTGGCCACATCGTGATCGGCACCTCGGCAATGCGGGCACCCGCTCGAGCCGCTTTAATTAACGATTCTGACGCGAATTCCATCCCGTTGGTTCGAAAATCGAGCTGCATTGCCAGCGTCTTCGTCATCGCACGCATACCACAGTTGATATCGTTGACTCGCGCGCGGAAAAATAGATTCAGTAGCGCCGTCAAAACAGGAGTACCAAAATGCCGGTGATGCCATGACATGGCGCCCGCTTTAATTGCTCCTGCGAAACGATTGCCTACGATGAAATCGTGCCCCTCGCGCCACTTGGCAACAAATCGGCCAATCTCGCCAAAATCGTGACTGCCGTCGGCGTCCCCGAGCACAATAAACTTGCCCCGCGCCTCTTCCATTCCAGTGCGAAGTGCGCTGCCATAACCTTGTACCGCTGCATGAACGACGCGCGCACCTCGAGAGCCCGCAATGGCCACTGAATCGTCAGTCGAACCGTTGTCAGAGACAACAACTTCGCCGCAAATTCGCTGGCTTTGAAATGCGGCAAAGGCTTTGTCGACACAGAAGCCAATCGTCTTTGCTTCATTCAGGCAAGGGATAACGACTGAAACTTCAGGGCACTGACCTGCATCACCCCCGGTGGGAGCCTGCACTGACTCCGACTGCGCGAGCTTCGGCTTCACGGGACTATCCATGAGAGAGTTCAAATAAAAGTCGGCGACCTACGGTTCGCAACGGCACATTTACAGTCTGTCCTGGACTAGTTGGCTCGAGCTTAACACGTCATGCCGGGCGGCCTTCTCCCGCCAGCACCTCAAGCCGATTTCCTCAGAGGGACATTGTGAGTCTCGCCTTGGCTAGCTCTTGTCACTCTAGCATTTTGGCCTTTTGCGATGGAGAATACGGGTTTACTTCTTACTCGACGGCAATTCTTCCATGACCTTTTTCGCCCTAGAGTTGTGCCTGACTGCGATTTGTATCGGAGTAGCCTGCACCTATCCGCAACTTGGCGACGTCTGGTTCAGCCGTCTGGAACAACGATTCTCGCGCCTTGCCCAGCGAAAGCGAGCGGCCGTTATCATTACCGGACTCCTGGCCCTGGCGATACGCTTGGCCGTCTTGCCCATTCTGCCTGTCCCGCAGCCCAAGGTGGAGGATGAGTTCAGTCATCTGTTACTGGCTGATACGCTCGCGCAGGGGCGGCTGGCAAATCCAACTCACCCAATGTGGGTGCATTTTGAAACCTTTCATGTGAATTGGCAGCCGACCTATGCATCGATGTACTACCCAGGACATGGACTGTTTTTGGCCTTCGGACAAGTCGTCCTCGGTCATCCCTTTTGGGGAGTGTGGCTGAGTTCAGGATTGATGTGTGCTGCCGTGTGCTGGGCCTTACAGGGCTGGATGCCGGCTGGATGGGCCCTAGTCGGCGGGTTGTTGGTGGTAATTCGGGTCGGCGCCTTCAGCTATTGGGCGGACAGTTATTGGGGCGGTACGGTGCCGGCACTCGGCGGAGCTCTGGTTCTCGGTGCTTTTCCGCGCATCGCGAGCAGCCAACGACTGCGCGACACCCTACTCATGGCTCTCGGCATGGCAATCGTGGCAAGCACACGTCCTTACGAAGGAATTTTTTTCTGTACTCCAACCGTGCTTTTTCTCCTGTGGCAGTTCGCCCGTAAGAGCTCACGATCGTTGCCGAGGTTTCTCTTGCGCCAAGCTGTGCCAGGCACTCTGCTATTAGCATTGGCGCTGATTGGCCTGGGCTATTACTTCTGGCGAGTGACCGGAAGTCCCTTCACGACTCCCTATCAAGTGAACATGCGTGCCTACGGCTTGATCTTCTTTCCCTGGCAACATATCAAGGTAGGAATCACATTTCATCATCCCGAAATGCGCATGTTTTACACCGGAGGCGCTGTCGTTGGTTGCTACCACCTGGCGCGTGAGCACTCCCTGGAGCTGCAAAGTCTCAAGGCTCTAGTAATTTGGTTGTTCTACTTTGGGCCTGCCCTAAGCCTGCCCATTCTGGCATGGCTGTGCACCCGGCCGCGAGGACAGTTCTGGAAGTCGTTCACGCCCGAACTCCGTCTGCTCCTTGCGGTGTTTGCCGTCGCCTACGTGTCGGTCCTATTAACCATCTATATTGGACAGCCACATTATTTGGCACACTTAACCACCCTTTTCTACCTGTTGCTGTTACTCATGATGCGTGATTTGCATAGCGCTACGGGATTTCAGCCAGCTCTAAAGATTCTGGCTCGAGGCGTTCCTATGATTTGTTTCCTCCTATTGCTTCTGCGAATAGCAGCACCGGTTTTGCATCACTCCCCGAAGCCGAGCTGGACTCGTACCTGGTGCTCACAGGATGAGCAAAATCTTGAGCGCGCGCGCATCTTGGGCCAACTGGAACACACCCCGGGCGACCACTTGGTCATTGTGCGTTACCGTCCCGATCACGATTTCATCCTTGACGAATGGGTATATAACCGGGCCGACATCGATGGCTCAAAGGTGATCTGGGCGCGTGATATGGGCGTGCAAAATGCAGAGCTATTCAGGTATTTCCCCGCCCGACAGGCCTGGCTGGTCGAACCAGATGTTCATCCCGCCAAATTGAGTCTCTATGCCGAGTAGCAGGGGTCGGTCAGAAACCGGTTTTCCTCTAGCCCTAAAAGATGCAATCACCCGCTTGTAGCCGTTTCTTCGGCGAATGCGCCGACATTTGAGAAAACCGACTTTGCCTCACCTAAGGGTGCGGCATATACAGCATTTTCCTCCCCTTCCCCGAACCAGGGATCGTCTGACCTTGGCAGGCGGCGCAAG
>JAFAPG010000507.1 GCA_019247235.1 Acidobacteriota bacterium | reverse complement strand
GCGAGGATGTAGAGTTCGCGATCCGAGTTTCGTTTCCTGACGGCGAAATCGGCTACACCGGCCAGGCGCTGACTAAATATCGCCGCCATCCGAGCGGCGCGTCAGGCAATCTTTCTCGGGAACAGATCGCTCGCAATGAGGCGAACTGCTTACAAACTCTAGCCAACAAACTCCCGTTGAATGGCGCGCAGCGCGTGCTACTCGAACGGGAAATTGCCGCTCTCGAAGCGGAACTGGCGATGATGGGCGCTTACAGTTGCTTGAGGGCTCGGCAGTTCCCCCAGGCTCTCGACCGGCTGAAGCAGGCCAACACCTTCTACCGTGATTTTAGAATTCTCGCCGCGAGCCTGGCGCTAAGAGTTTTTCCCCACTGGACGGCCCGCTTTTTGCTCTCCCGCAGAAATTCCCCCACCCTTCCATGACCCATCTTCCAACTCCCTAGAACCCTGGGTCACGCCGCCGCCGACATGGCTGGGTATTGATCTGGACGCGCGATTCCCCGGTTTCCCTGCTAAGTGCCGGTCCCAGCGACCGACTGCCCAGCGCGTCGACCTGGGAGCCCACCTGAGTCCCACCAGTGTTAGCTCTAATTTCTTCGAGGGCAACGCTCGATGGGCATCGAGAAAACAATCCCGCGCTCCTTGGTAATCGCCATCGGCCAACTTGCGTCGACCGCAATCAACAGCCAAGCGTGACCGGGAGCGCATGATTTCCTGCTTCACCAGAAAGGCCTCGCGCCCGGAGGCGTCGAGCAACCGTAAAAACCGTTCTAGAGCGACGATCGCATGGGGAACGACCACCTCTTGATTGTAGGTAAGGCTTTCCGAATGAACCCGACGCTTGCCCAGGACCTTGGGAACATAAGCCCAGTTGCCGCCGGCATGGAGCAGCCTCAACCAGTAGTTGTAATCCTCGAGCAGACGAAGTTGTTCATCGAAGGGGCCCACCCGAGCCACAATTTCTCTTCGTAGTAAGACAAAGGACGCGAAAGCCCCGCCGTGAGTGGGTAGGATTTTCTCCAGTGTTATTGGAGGATCGAGAGGATCAAGCGCCTGCCAAGACTTGCCCTCTAGCTGGGTGTCGCCAAAAAAAACACAATCAGCGCACGCCATGTCTAACGAGGGGTTAAGGCGAAAGAACTTCATCATTTCCTCAAGGAAATTGGGCAACCAAAGGTCATCGCTGTCGGGAAAGGCTAGGAATTCTCCCATCGCGTGAGCGATACCGGTGTTGCGGGCCCCGGCGAGACCGCGATTTTCCTGTCGAATGTAACGGATGCGGTTTCCGTAGGCCCCTACTATGCGCTCCAATTCATCCGAATCCGGTGAGCCGTCATTGATTACGATGACTTCATAGTCGCGATCGGTCTGCGCGAAGATCGATTCGAGGGTGTCCCCAATATAGTTGGCGGTGTTAAACGCCGGTACAATCACACTAACCATGCGTGAGTTGTGCTTTTGAAATCGGCAATGAAGCCAAAACTACTTTCGCGCACGAACAGTATCTTATCGCAATCATCGATTCCAACGATTGCATTTGGAAATCGAGCTCACAGCCCTGAGCTGGCACTTCATATGCATGTTAACCACAGCGGAGCGAAAAATCCTTATAACCAGGGAAACTCTTACGCTGACGGCGAAAGAATTACATAATGGCAATTTTCGCCCTGCCGTTTACCTATGCAAGAAATTGCACCTGTGCCTAAGGCTCGACTCACTCTGCAATTTCTCTGTATTCTGGGTGGCGTTTCGTTGGCCGTAAACCAGGGACCGCGTCACTCGAGCACGGAACGATTCAGGGGTCTTTCCTAAGGTCCGGGTAAGGCATGAACCGATCTCGAATCGGTAATCCAAGGGGGCATTTCCGGCAACTCACTGTGAAATACTACCGTCACCTGCTTCCTCACACCCAGCCGGATGCAGGCAAGATAAGCCGTTCCAAGGGGCGAGCAAAGGTGCCAGCGGAGCGAAGGAAGCGGTAGCGAATCTAGAACCTAGCGGATTAAGATCAATGGTCGTCGAGATGTATCGCTGACCAGGAGCGAGAGAGAAAAAAGTGTTATCCACAGCTCGTGAGCAAGGCACAAATCTGGCCGTCACTCCACGGTTTCCTAAGGTGAGCGTGATCATGCCCACCTATAACACCGCACACCTTATTTGCCATTCGCTCGATTCCGTTCTTGCCCAGACCTGGCAAGATTTTGAAATCATTGTCGTCAATGACGGCTCGCCCGACACCGTAGAATTAGAGGCCGCGCTGGCGCCCTACTTAGATAAGATCACTTATATCAAGCAGGAGAACAAGCGCGCTGCCGGGGCCCGCAATACCGCCATTCGTCGCGCACGGGGGGAGTTCTTAGCCTTTCTCGACAGCGACGATAGTTGGCTCGAAGACCACCTTGCCTCGCAACTGAAGCTTCTCGAACAAAGCCCTGATCTCGATCTCGTCTATGCGAACTGTTTTTCCTCAACTGACCCAGGGCGAGAGGAAACTTTCATGGACTTTTGCCCCTCATTCGGTCCGGCAGGTTTTGACAGTCTAGTCGAAGAGCGCTGCCACGTGCCAGTTTCGACCGTGGTGGTTCGTAAGAGCATCATCGACGACGTGGGGGGGTTCGATGAAACTCTCGAGCGCTGTGACGACTACGATATGTGGCTACGCGCAGCCTTTCACGGAGCCAAAATAGCCTACAGCCAAAAAGTGCAAGCCCGGCTGAACCAGGGACGTCCCGGTTGTTTGAGCTTTTCTAACGCCAAAATACTCGAAGCCGATTGGGCCATTCTGGAGAAACTGGATCGTGAGCTGCCCTTGTCAGAGGTCGAACGTCGCCGCGTGCGTCAGCGTGCTGCCAATCTACGAGCCGAATATCTGCTCGAAGAAGCGAAAACCCACCTCGAAGAAGGACATTTCCAGAAAGCCAAAGATCTGTTTGGTCAAGCCAACCTTCACATGCGCCGATGGGTATTGAGCCTGACCCATTTTAGTCTGGGTTTGGCTCCCAAACCCGCCGCCAAGTTGATCAGTCTAGCCCGACGAGTGCGAATCGAAATCCGCAGCCGGTTTCGCCACCGGCGGTCCACTCGTTTGGCAGCATAGAGGACGCGCTCGATCCACAGCAGAGTTGTGCGTCCAGTAAAGCTCGCCTCTCGGGCGGCGGCTACGAGAGTGCATCGGGGGTTAGGGACTCGCCAGTTTCAGAAGCTACCTTCCATGAATGCGACCCACCATTCAGGGGCCACTGGTTTTATCGTCGGAAAGAAGGGTGAGAGCTGGCGGCTGCGGTATTGAGTTGCCTGCCTCGAGCGACCAGCGATGCGCGAGCACCGAACTGCCATGCTTCGGTACTCTTCCAGTCCCATAATAATCGATGGGAACGACGCTGATCCTGGCGCTATCCTCCACACAGTCGATCGCCCGGTCCCCCACAATAAGCGCTACGTTCACCATATATTCGCCGGGTACGAGCGAGAAGGACGGAATTTCACAGACGAACGTGTGCTCGCCCACCAGCTGCTCGGTCAGACAGCCGGGCTCAAACCCGCTATTGGCAACAAAGATTGGGTCTCCCAAAAGCGAATTAAATGACACTAAGGCGTCGATGTGCTGGATGGGGCGATCCAGTTGGCAGCAAATTCTTACCTCAAGCGGCGAGCCGTAGGAGAGAACACCGGAGCCCGCTCCCATTTCACCATGATGGAGTGAGAGCTGCCTCAGCAGGGGAACGCGGAACTCGGGTGCGCGCTTAACCTTCCCGGTGAGATCGAAAATCTGACTTTCCGATTTGCCTCCTCCCCCGAAGACGCTATGTATATAGAACTCAATGGCTGCTTGCGTCGGGCCGTCATAAACGAGCCTGCCCTTTTTGAGCACCAGGCCCCGGCTGCAGAGGTTTTGCAGCATGGTTAGATTGTGGGAGACAAATAAGACCGTGCGACCAGCTCTGCTCGCATCGCCCATTTTCCCCAGACATTTCTTCTGGAAAGCCATGTCTCCTACCGCTAACACTTCGTCCACGATCAAGATTTCCGGATCGAGGTGAGCCGCTACCGCAAAAGCCAGGCGGACGAACATACCGCTCGAGTACCGCTTAACCGGGGTATCGAGAAATCCCCCGATTTCTGAGAAGCCAACGATCTCATCGAGCTTGGAATCGACCTCCGCTTTGCTCATGCCCAAAATGCTTCCGTTCAGATAAATGTTTTCTCGGCCGGTAAGGTCAGGATGAAAGCCCGTACCCACTTCCAGCAAACTGGATGCTCTGCCGCGTAACCAGACATATCCTGAGGTTGGATCCGTGATGCGGGAAAGAATCTTCAATAGCGTACTCTTCCCCGCCCCATTGGCCCCGATCACTCCCACAACTTCGCCGGCTTGAATGTCAAAACTTACCTCTTCCAGTCCCCAAATCCACTCTGCCGTCGAGCGTGTCCCAGAATTCCCACCCAGAGCACGCAATTGTTTGCGCACTCCGCTAGTCAACAATTCCGTAACACGATCGAACTTGTGCACGTTGGTACCTAGCCGATATTTTTTCGACAACTTATGGGCTTCAATTACCGGTACCATCAAAATCATTCCTCCTATCGGCAAACCATTCTGGTAATGCCCGCTGGATTGCTGAGTTACGCCAGCCGACGATGATGAACGACAGTGGGGGAGGACCTAAGCCGAGGCGATTAGTTCGAGCATTCCACCACCCTGACGCTTCTGAACTCTCACCATCAAACAATGGCCCTTCTGAGTTCCAGAGTAGCATAGTGCGGGCAGCGGGACTAAACAGCGGTAGGCACCTATTCCGTTGATTATAAAGCGCTTGTTTGAGACCTGAATCTCTCGGCCCGGCGGCGGAGTTCCGAGGCAAACCCGTCAAACGGCGGCACTCACTACAAAATCCCAGGCTCACAAAAATGGCCGCCTCGAAGCACATCACGGAATCGGCAGGACAGAAATTTTCCCGAAGCTTGCGTCCACGCGATAGGCCGCGAGTACGACGGAACCTTCGGTTTTTTCCCCATCCCCCTCGAGATACCAAGCGCCGGGCTCTGACTCGCTTGCCGGCCAGACTTTCAAGCTGTAGTGGCTACCACCTAGCGAATTCTGCTTATTACGAAATCTGAACATGTATTTGACCCCGGGTAGCATCTGGCGCCCGCTTTTGTCCACTGCCAACACGCCTTCCGGGGTTTTGGAGGTATTGGCATAAATATTGAATTGCGCCTGAGGAGTTAAGTTATATCCGAGAGTGGCAAACCAACCCAATCCCGGGAAAGGGTGCCCGACGCGCGGTTGGTCTAATTTATCGACCCCGTTGTCTTCCCTAGTGTGTCCCTTCCAGCCGACGACCAGGCCTACGCCGATGTCATGACAATCGAAGGTATTGGCGGTCACTTCGGCCATTACTTCGTAGTCGGTCCAAGCGCTCATGTCGCCGAGAGCAATGAGACGATCGTAGCCCACTTGCATGGTTCTTACGCTACCATCGGGCTCAATTTTCCATTTACCGTCAACAATCTGCGCAACGCTTTGAATATCGGACACCGCTGACCAGTCGATAGAGTAAGGAAGGGGCCATTTTTTTTCGGAGGTGTAGTTTATCTGCACCGTGCGTTCGGAGACCCGACCTTCGATATCCGTAGCAACAAATTTTACGGTATTGCTTCCTGGAACCAGCAGAGTGTGATCAATCTCCGCATTGAAGTCACCGGTGTCGACCGAGCGAGCGTACGTTGGACCGAGAGCGAGATATTGACTTTCGCCTCTATTCAGAGAGTAGGTGAATGATCTGATGGCCACTGGATCTGTGACCGTGCCCAGTATATTGATCCAGCGTTGCGCAAGACCATGCTGGCCAAAGCTCTGATGATTCCCATACCAGACGTCGATGACCGGCGCCGCTGGCGCCCGCGGTTCACCGGCGTCAGTATTCGCAATCGGGTTGGAACGGTTAAAAAAGTAATCCACCAGGGAAGTAAAGGAGGGGGACAAGACGCCGATCTCTTTCGCTCCCGCGTTGGCGGCATAGGGCCCAATCTGGCGAGCCCTCAGGTTGAAAGTGAACGGGGCAGCCGAGGTAAAAGTCGAACCATCGACTGACCAACTTTGTGTCCAGTTGTCACCGTCGCGTTTCACCCGCATCCAAATCGGAGCGGCAGCAAAGATGGGTACATTGTGCTTGGCGGCTGGGACTCCTTTAGTAAAGGTGGCGGCAAATAATCGCGGTGACCTTCCGTCGGA
>JAFAPG010000371.1 GCA_019247235.1 Acidobacteriota bacterium | reverse complement strand
CCTGAACTTTGCCACCCAGGACATGAGTCATGAATTGCAGGCCGTAGCAGATTCCCAGTACGGGAATGCCGAGCTGAAAACATCGGGCGTCGGCAAGCGGGGCGTCGGCATCGTATACCGAGGATGGGCCGCCAGAAAGAACGATGCCCACGGGAGAGTATCTTAGGATATGTTCGAGCTTGCTGTTGCAGGGGAGTACGACAGAGAAAACATTTTGCTCACGGATACGGCGCGCAATCAGCTGAGAATACTGTGCGCCAAAATCAAGAACAACGATGGATTGCGCTTCCACGAATGAGTGTCTCAGAAGACCGCTGGCGTGTAAAGGCAAACATTCTCTGACCGGTTCACCCGTAAAGCAGGCGTGTCGCCTTACTCGACTGGGCCTCAGCCCTCGACAGGCGAGTAGTCAGACTTGAAACCTAAGAGCGAACGCTCACCGTCAAGGCACTCATCTTGCGATGTGAAGAGTACGGCGAGCAATTTAATGGGTATCGACAATTGCCTTAACAGCAGTGCTGTGTGGCAAAACCTAAAGCTCTAATCCGAGTGCACCACGCGAACCTGCGCGGTAAATGCCGGTTGACGTTCTCTAGTCAAGACGCCATACAGCCACGTCTTGGCGTTCTGCCAATCTCGTTTGACCCGCGCGGGCGTGATTCCGAGTACCTCTGCCGTTTCCTCAACACTCAGTCCTCCAAAGTACCGCAGTTCTACCACATGGGCTTTCTGCGCATCGATCTCGGCGAGCGACTGGAGGGCCTGATTTAGCACTAGAATTTCGATTCCCCGAGCTTTTGCCCCAAGCAGAGCTTCATCCAACGGCACGTGCTCGGTCTGCCCACCACGCTTGGCATAACCGCGGCTGCGTGCATGGTCCACCAAAATTCGCCGGATGATCTGAGAACAGAGTGCGAGAAAGTGAAGCCGGTTTTGGCAGTGAATGCCACCGGCACGAACCATTTTGAGGTAAGCTTCGTTTGCCAAGGCGGCCGACTCCAACGAGTGACCAGGCCGGACGCGCGCCAGGTGTTGCCTTGCGATTCGTCTTAACTGCGGGTATACGATCGACATCAAGGCATCGAGGGCCTGTTCATCGCCATCGCTCCAGGCAGTGAGCAGAGTACTGATTTCTGGTGAATACCCGGTCGGCATGCCAGCGTGATCCTAGCAAAAAAATCATAGGGAAGGGTGTACTTTTTGGCGCTGCTTATCGGAATACCAGTAGGAGGTATTTCCCAACATGACAAAACTTCTAGGATCATCCACACTGGCAGGCTTGGCGGCTCTGGCTCTCGTTTGTACCACGGGAGGGAGTCCGGTATCGGCGTCCTCCGAACGAGACGGAGAGCTCCACATCGTGAAGGATTGCAGTGCGTACAACCTACAGGCTGGTGGCACGTGCAAGATCGTGAGCTCGAATCTTAAGGAGATTCCCGTGGGTTCCCTGGTGCACTATACACAGCCATTCGGTATTTTGAATCCGGCTTGGCTCGACAGCAACGTCGTCCTGGATGCGGGGGAAGGTAACAAAGCCATCGGGCGCTGTACCGTGGATTTCTCGATCACCACAGCCGGGGTTTGCGCCTTTTCGGACGGAACCGGAGACCTCGCTGGCTTCACAGCCCGAGTCAAAGTCTCTACCAGGCCTACGCCCCCAAATGACTATACGTGGGATGGCCGGTACAGCTTTCGTTCTTTCGACGCCGACCGCGATTAATTTTAGTGCTTCACGGAATCGGTACCCGATACAGATTGCGCTGGGTGGCGCCGCGATAGTATGCGTATAGGTCCGGAGACGGACCCGGCACTACGCTTCGGGATTCAATCCTCCGCGCTCCCGGTAGACCGGCTATTTCTTTCTCAGAACGAAATCCACCTACCGGGACGCGCGGAATAATCTTGCCGGGTGACAGAGGGACTACATAGCTGCGGTCTTCTGGAACAACCCCCAAAATTGACGAGAAGGATAGGGCAGTCCCATCGGGCGCCCAGATCAATCGAGTTCCGCCCCCGATGACGACCGCTGGCGGCCCTCCATCAATTGCGAAGAGTTGAGTCCCGGGAAGCCCATTGCCACGGAGGGGAGCCCAGGCGGCGATCCACCGGCCGTCTGGGGAAACGTCGCCCATGATGAGTACCTGCTGTTCGATGGCCTTTCGCACTCCCGTCCCATCCGGGCGAACCCGATAAATCGAGCCGACACTGCCTATCATATTGAGCCCTTCGAAGCGGCGGAAAAAGATCTCGCCCGTGGGTCCAAACCGAGGCGTGACACCCTCCATATCGGGAATCTGTTGCGGAGGCGAGCTTCGGTCCAAAGGTGTCACCCAGAGGCGCTGCTTGCCTCGGCTGTCGTCGACCTGCATCACCACCTGGCGACCGTCGGCAGAAATATCGTAATCGACGGCATGCAGTCCTCTGACGAGCGGCTCAGAACGCCCCGAAGCCACGTCTGCCACACGCACTTCACCAGCATCCCTGAACCATGTGAATTCATTGGGAGGCTCCGCTACGATGCGGTACAACAGCTTTTTGCCATCGGGTGTGAACTTCGGCTGACCCGCATTGCCTTCGAGCGAAATGCCGCGCTCCCCCTGAGCATCGTGAATCCATAGCGAGGTGCTTTGCAGCGCCACCGCCGTGATAAAGGAGCGGCCATCGGGCGCCATGGCGATCCCTTCCTCCTCGATGTGACCTGCTCCACACGGCCATCGGCAAAGCGTTCTCTCCAGATGTGATTGGCTCCGACCGCATTGGAGGTGAGATACATCCACTTGCCATCGGGCGACCAAGCGCCCGACGTACATCCACCGCCTTGGGGCCCCACACGCCGACCCCTAGAACTCCCGTCCGCGGGAACCACGCGGCATGGCAACCAGTAGTGGTCGGGATCCATCTCCGCCAAAAGCACCCATCTTCCATCCGGTGACATATATGATCGGTGCGCCATGCTCGGCTGCTCGGCGGGCACGTAAACTTCACGAGCGCCCTCCCGATCCTCCCCCGCCGCCACGATTCCCATGTGGAGCCCCCCCTTGATCTCGGAAAACAGGACTCGGCCAGGACCTGTCCACATGAGCCCGGAGGCATTTTTCAACCAGCGTTGGGGCTCGCCACCCAGCGCTGGAATCACCCAGGTATCCCAGGCAAACTCCTGGTCGAAATAGGTGGTGTAAGCGATGCGCGTGCCATCGGGCGAAAACACTGGGTGCATTTTGATTACATTATCGTGTGTCAGTTGTACTGGGTCTCCATCGGGGAGCATCTTGACATAGAGTTGGCCGGACCCAATGAAGGTAGAATCACTGCGAAGAAACGCGACCATCCGCCCATCCGGCGAAAACGCCGGCTGGCTCACCGAATCGGGGAATTTTGTGATCGGGAGCCACTGCGAGCGGTCCGACATACCAGTGGGATTTCGGAACCACAGGGTGGCTCCGCCCGCAAGCAGAACCGCTAAAGCGGCTGCAATGGCGATGGGGAGCCAGAGGTTTTGCCGGCGCTGCGTCTTTTCGATGGTCGAGCGCGCGTCGCCGATGCTGGACAAGCGGCGGGTGCCGTCTTTTTGCAGGCACTTCCGCAGCAGATCGCAGATGCTCGCGGGCGTTTTTCCGGGCAGCGCCTGCCAGTCTGGCTCGCGTTCCAGCACGGCCTCTACGGTCTCCACTTGGGACTTGCCCTGAAACGCGCGCTTTCCGGTGAGCAGTTCATACAAGAGGCATCCGAATGCCCAAATGTCTGTGCGGACGTCGACAGCTTGGCCGCGCGTCTGCTCCGGGCTCATATAGCCTGGCGTACCAAGAATGTGACCGGCAACCGTGTCGTATACGCTCACGGTTGCTGTGTTCGATAGATCCCGATTGGCTTCCGGACCCAAGATCGCTTTGGCCAAGCCGAAATCCAGGATCTTCACCCTGCCCTTGGGGGTAACTTTGACATTAGCGGGCTTCAAATCGCGGTGAATGATTCCTTGTTCGTGTGCCGCCTCGAGCCCCTCTGCCACCTGTCGTGCGTACTCAAGTGCACGGTCGAGCGGAAGAGGACCGCGCAAATTCTCGCCGTCGACCAGCTCAAGCACCAGGCATTCCACGCTACCCGATTCTTCCACACCATAGATAGAAGCTATGTTCGGATGATTCAATAAAGCCAACGTGCGCGCCTCGCGGCGGAAACGCGCCAGACGTTCCGAATCACGTGCAAATGAAGCGGGTAAGGTTTTGAGAGCGACATCGCGACCGAGTTTGTCATCATGGGCCCGATAGACCTCCCCCATGCCCCCAGCCCCGAGCGAAGACAGAATGCGATACCGTCCAAATAGCGGGCTCAGCGGCGCTGCGAATGTACTCTGGGGAACTGTCGTGCAGACGACCGCGGGCGTCTCGAGGAAGCTGCCGACTTCCTTCTCCTTCGCCAACATTTGTTCGACTTCATGCTGGAGACCCCGGTCTCCACCGCATGCAGATTCGAGGAATGCCCGGCGCGATTCCGGCTCATGCTCTAGAGCCGAGTGGAAGAGCCTATTTATGCTCCGCCGGCGTTCAGCGTCCATAGGAGTCTCTGCTGCTGTCGCACGATGGTACCTCGATTCGGCGGCTTACGGTAGCCAAATTGTTTTTCACCCGCTCTATAGATAAGCAGCCCCAGCTCGCGCGAAAGTGTCCAGAACCGCTGCCGATAACGGGCATGCGGAAATTGATGACAAACTGGGAGCCGCCTACGAACTGGGGCCCAGGCACTCCGGGAGGGTATGCAGCAAACAGCTCTCCGATGAGGCAAACTGGTGTAGAAAGGGGACGCCATCCCCCCGAATGTCTTTTGCTCCAGCTGCATAAGAGATTGGAAAGTGCGTTCCCAGTGGTTGCTCCTTTAAGATTTCATGATGGGTTAGGTCATCTGCAAGCCATGGGGAAAGCGGCGAACGTTACGAGGACTACGGCACCCACGAGCAGGGTATTTCTCCCGCGGGATCGCGCATATAGGACCGCACCACAATATTCGATTGTGATAACAAAACGGCCCGAGCGGGGTAATTGCCCGCCCTGCGCTCAGCACAGACTGTATATAGTCCATTGATTGCTCGCAAATTTGGCTTGAGCCGGAGCTGTTAACCATGGCGATTATAAACAGAGAAGCCACATAGAGCTCGACGCCTCCGGACTTGAGACCTGCGGCCTGAGACCTATTGGGCAGCGCGTTAATGACTGGTGATGGATGGACATATGCCAGTGCTCGCTGGCTGCTTTCAAATTTGCACATCGGAAGCTTGAATTCCCATCACTCGGCAAAGAAGTTTGTCACGGCTTTGCGCGCCCAGTACCGCAACAGTCCCGCGGCGTTATTTGTCGCCTCTCAATTCCAGCGTTCCTTCGATTGAATAGAACGCCATCAGTAAAGCCACATTGGACGTCGGCGCGGAACCGGGCAATGAGAGAGGCCCACTGGCGAACGGTCCACTTACGGCAGTGAAGCGACCTCTTCCAGCCGCGTCATGGAATTTGCCAGTTCCCCTGGTGACAGTTAAGACTCCACTGAACGGAGCATACCCGTAGAGGTCTCCTGCACTATCGTTCTGTCCCGAATAGGTCCCGGTTACTGAGTCTTTCCCGTTATTTTTCGACATAGTAAAAGTCCCTGTGTAGGTTCCAAACTGGCCTTCGGCAGGGTAGAAGCATTTCAAAACCTCCAGGAACAGCGTGCCCTGTGATGTGCCGCCAATGCCCCGTGCCTCAATATAAAC
>JAFAPG010000920.1 GCA_019247235.1 Acidobacteriota bacterium | reverse complement strand
CCACTCCGAAGGCGTCATCGCCATGAAAGATATTGCCGACCCCGGCGATAAGAATCTTGGGTTTATCCGGCATCGTGTCCACGCGCCACCGTCTTCGGCTGCTTCTGTTCGGTTCGTTCGTATCGCTGACAAGGCGATGGTAACGCCGTCAGCGCGCAGAGGTCGGGGCACAGCTCCTCTGCCTCTAATTTGTCGGTTGCCCGTGAAGGCGGAGTTCCGCCTTTGAGTTCCTAAAATTATTCCGGCAGAATGACCTGGCCATGGACCGTAACATTTCCACTGACGGAGGGGACGTCCGGCCCCGGCTGCCCGCCGCCGACCGAGACCGTGTACTTACCTTCCGCGACAATGATGTCTCCGGCCTCGGTCACCATGCTCAGATCGCGGGCGCTCAGGTGGAACTCGACTCTCTGGCTTTCGCCAGGTTCGAGATGAACACGGTGGAATCCACGCAGCGCACGGATCGGAGCGCCGGAAACTTCAGGAAATTTCAGATAAAGCTGGACGACTTCATCTCCCGGCAGCTTCCCACTATTGGCGACCAGAACCGAAGCATCGAGCGGATCACCAGCCTTGATCGCATCTTGCGGCAAGCTCAGGTTCGTATAGCGAAAGGTCGTGTAGCTGAGGCCGTATCCGAACGGCCAAAGCGGTTGGCCGTCGAAGTAGCGATAGGTGCGCCCTTTCATCGCATAGCTCTCGAAATGAGGGAGCTGGTGGATATCCTGATAAAAGGTGACGGGCAGACGGCCGGCAGGATTATTCTTGCCGCTAAGGGTTTCAGCGATGGCAGCTCCGCCCTCCTCGCCCGCGTACCACGCTTCGAGGACGGCATTGGCGTGAGCCTTTTCCCAATTAACGCTAAGCGCGCTGCCGTTCATTAGCACGATAACCAGGGGCTTGCCAGCGGCGGCCACCGCCTCGACTAGGTCCTCTTCGGGCTTGGGCAAATCGAGATTGGTGCGGTCTCCCCCCAGAAAACCAGGTTGGTCAACCGGCATCTCTTCGCCTTCGAGACGGCTAGTAATTCCAACCACTGCCACCACGACGTCGGCGGTTTTCGCCGCTGCAACCGCGGCCGCATCCGGAGCGTTATTGATAGGGGCCCAGATGAGCTGTACGGCAGGATTCTGGCCGGGTATCTGCCCGTACCTGACCTCGAGCTTGACCCGATGTCCCTGGACCAGATGAACTTGTCCGAGATGGGAGCTGTCGCCGAAGCCCTGAGTTACCGGTTGATCTTCGACGGCGACGCGAATGAATCCGTCCCCTTTCGTTCCAAGCAAGTAATCGCCAGTCGTACTCGAGGTCAGGAACCCGGTCCAGCGCACCGCGAGGCTGGGCGTGTGTTTTGCCTGCTCGGGAAGGTTGTCGGCGTTCAGGTTCAGCGTGGAATCGACACGTGTCACCAAAGGTGTGAACCTGTTCTCCCTGCCCGAACGGGAACTGTACTCGGCTCGTAAGCCCGGCTTCCCCTCCGGAGTTGTCAAGGCCGAGCTAGGCACTGGGCTGCCCTGGTTCGAGAGGAACTGTGTGCCCGGCACATAGGTAATTTTCGCGGTAGGAAATTCGGCTTTCATTCCTTCGAGCACGGTTACCGTATGCGTCGGGATGCCGTTGTAGTTGCCAAGCAGGACCGCAGTCTGATCCGCCAGGGGACCTACGATAGCAATGTGTGGCGTTGCCTTCAGCGGTAATACACCATCGTTCTTCAGCAGCACCATGGCTTCATTTGCCATGCGACGAGCAAGATTGCGGTGGGCGACGCTGTTGAGTTCGGCCTCGTCGAGCTTACTGTAGGGAACCATCGATGGCGGGTCAAACATGCCAAGGCGCATCCGTGCAGTGAACAGGCGAACAAGGGCTTGGTCAATGGCTGCTTCGGAAAGATATCCTTGTTGCACCGCCTGGACGTAAGGCTTGTAGTCGTGGTCGTCCTGCACTTTGGTAGTGTAGTCGACGCACTCGTTATCCATGCCTCGTAGCAGCGAAATGGCAGACGCTTGTGGCTGCGAGGGGCGATAATGATGGCCATTAAGAATATCTATGACGGCGCCACAGTCCGATACCACGTAGCCATGAAATTGCCAGGCGTCTCGCAGGGTGTGCTGCAGTAGAAATTGGCTGGCGCAGGCGGGCTCACCGTTGATGGCGTTGTAGGCACACATAACCGATCCAGCGCGACCCTCGGTGACAGCGGCACGAAAAGCCGGAAGATAGGTGTCCTCCTGATCGTGTTTGCTGATATCTACATCGGAGAAATGGCGAGTCGGCTCCGGACCGCTATGGACCGCAAAGTGTTTGGGAGTAGAGATGACACGATAATAGCGGGGATCATCGCCCTGCATACCGGTGACGAATGCGACTGCCATGCGCGCACTCAGAAAGGGGTCCTCGCCATAGGTCTCCTGCCCACGACCCCAGCGCGGATCACGAAAGATGTTCACGTTAGGCGCCCAGAAATCCAAACCCTCGAAAATATTTGAGTGTCCGGCACGTTCGTCCTGCGCATGCTTAATGCGTCCTTCGACCCCAATGACAGTCGCCATCTCATGAATGCCCGCGGTGTCGAAGGTTGCCGCTAGCCCAATGGGCTCGGGGAATTCCGTGGTGCCATTGACAGCAACACCGTGCAGAGCTTCACTCCACCAATCGTAAGCAGGTACACCAAGCCGCGGGATTGCGCGAGCCTGATTCACCAGCTGGGATGTTTTCTCTTCGAGCGTCATACGCTTGACCAGGTCAGCAGCTCGCTCTTCCGTTGAAAGCTTGGGATTCATAAAAGGCAGGTTAGAAAGTTCTTGTGCCCAGGCGGCGCACGCCAAAACAATGGTGAAGATAAACAGGGGTGCCAGCATACGTTTTACAAAATAGTCCATCTGTTCTCCCAAGCGGCCTATTCAGCGCACCCACCTTGGTGAAAGGGCGCGCATGCGCCAGGACCGCCGGTCAGAGTAATGGCGCATAGGCCAGGTGTCAACTCGTAGGCTAGACAAATGGTGAACAGCCAGCGGAGGGGCAAACGGAGGATGATGGCGGGATCCAAAAATCTCAAAAGCGGGACGTCCAGCCCCGTACATAGTGTTCGGCAAGAGCCTGTCGGGTTACTGAAGGGAAGATAAGGAACCGGTTCCAGACTTGTGGGTACGTTCGTGATCGATCAGAACACGCTTACGGGCGAGGCCCCATCGATACCCCCCTAGCTCGCCGGTTCCACGAATCACGCGGTGACAGGGAATTACTAATGCGACCGGGTTAGTGGCGCAGGCGCGGGCCACGGCTCGTGTGGCTCTTCGATTCCCCACCCCAGCGGCGACCTCTCCATAGGACTGAACGCGGCCGTAGGGAATCGATTGAAGGTACTTCCATACCCTGATCTGGAAGACCGTGGCTTTCAAGTCCAGTGGTAGTCGGAGATCACTCTCGGTGCCCGCCGTGTATCGTTACAAAAGTTGGATCCATCGTTCAAAATCCGCATGATAAGGCTGACGCATAGGATTCAGCTCGGCGGCTGGGTACTCTTTTCTGAGTCGCTCGAGCAGCCGGTCTCGGGACTCGCCGAACTGAAGGAAACAGATGCCGCGCGCGGTCGCTCCGATCATAATTTCGCCATAGGAACTGGAGATCGTGGCATAAAAAATACTCAAACCTCGTCCACCCTGGCGGTACTGATTGGGAGTCATACCCAGCTGTGTGATCGCACGCTCGTAAACCCGGCTCGAAGATCCATATCCGGACTGGTATACGGCCGCAGTCACGTTATTGCCTTCTTTGAGGGTCTGCCGCAGTTTGTCGACACGTCGGGCGTCGACATATTGTTTGGGCGTCAATCCAGTCTTGGCCTTAAAGGTGCGTTGGAAGTGGAACGGACTCAATCCTGCGATGGATGCCAGCTGGCTGAGCGTCAGGGCCACATCGCTGTTGTTATCTATGTATCGGCAGACGGCGCGGATTCGCTCCGTGGATCGTTGGATCGCCCGGGGCAATAAAGGATGACATCGACGGCAAGGACGGAGACCGTCTTTTTCCGCCTCCGGAGCGGTGGCATAGAAGCGAACGTTTTTCCGAAGGGGGTGACGAGAGGCGCAGGATGGCTTGCAATAGACTCCTGTCGTCGCTACGCCAAAAAGAAATTTCCCGTCCTGAGTCGCGTCTCGGTTTTGAACAGCTTTCCAGCACTTCTCGTGATTCAACATTTCTCAACTCCTGACCACCACGCTCTGCTGAGATTCCTGTGCAATCGGTTCCATGGTCGAAACAGCACTGGCGTTTCCTCCGGCCATGAGAGCGCGGGGTGAAACCAGCGAGCCGGCCGGTAGTGATCGTCTGTAGAGCCGAATCACTGACTGGACTACTCCGGTACCAGTTTTGCTGCCGCCGAAAGCAGATGCTCAGCACGGCCGCTCCTTCTCTAAAGAATGACATCGAGCAAGGCCGGTTTGAACGAACAATGCAGGCGAAGAGCACGTCTTCATTGCGGTTATGAACCTACCTTCTGGCTTGAAACAGCTTAAGTTTCTCAAGCGATGGCGAATGATGAAATCCGTTTCTTGCCACCGAATTCGAGTTATCTAAAATGCCTAGTCCGAGAATATTCAAAGAGCTACATTCGAAGCCACGCTACTGCAGTGTTGTGACCTAGCGATCCTTGACCTGGATATTATTCTCACGCTGCCGGTTGCTCGTGATCTTTTCGAAGTGTGCGAAAAGTAATTGAGTATCGCGGCTTTTCGGCCGGTGGAATGCTGTGTTGCCAGCTCCATCGGGCTGCGTCACGCAAGCTATAGATCGAGCGCGGCTCGAGGTTTACGGACACGATCTTTCCTCCTTTTCGATAGGGGCGGAAACGCATTCGCGCGGCATTCAGCAATGAGATTCCGATGACGATTCCAAATTGTGGTGCATCTCGGTGCCAGCCAATAGGCGCTCCCGGCGGGTACTCAAGAATTATCCCTTCGACCACGGTATTCACCAGGATCCCGGCAAATGCCGCCGCCCGTTCCCGCAGCGGTAGCAAGAATTGCGGAAAAGGCTTGGTTTCGGTGGCTTTGCGGCGAGCAAAGTCGTACTCGAGACCGTACTCAATCGCGCGTCTTTTGGCGGTATAGCCGTGGAAATCGAATAATTCGAAGCTTTCTCGAGAAATCGCCCGCAGCAACTCCGTTTCCTCTACTACGCTCAAGAAGTTGGCCTCGTAGCGGAAACCTTCGATAAGGGGTAAATCGAAAGGGAACAGGGCCCCCTGGGTCATACTCTGTTGGAATACGAGAAGTGAATCAAGGTTGCAGGGCTGGGTGGCGGCGGAGTTGAGCCGACGGATGACACACGGAAATGGACTTCGTTTCGCCTACCGTCGTTCAGGTGTAAACGCCGCCCTCATCCCCTTAAAAAGTCAGGGCCTGTGGATCGAGCAAATGTTACCAACGTCCAAACGGGCTACTTGCTTATCGTAACCGGGGCGCGTAGGCGGAGGTCCCGTGAAGATGCCCCAAGCTGAATTTCAAAGGTGCCAGGATCCGCTCTCCAGGTATGGGCGGACGGATCCCAGTAGGAAAATGCCGAGCGATCGAGAGTGAAGTGGACTGTCTGCGATTCGCCGGCTTGCAATTCGACTCGCCGGAATGCCTTCAGCTCATGCACCGGCCGGTCGATTTTGGCGTGAACGTCGTGAACATAAAGCTCGACGATTTCGGCGCCCGAGCGTGAGCCGGTATTGCGCACGGTTATGGCGACTTCGACCGGCCGGTCTCCCGTGGTCTGATTGGCGCTTACTTTCAAGTCGCTATAAGCGAATGTCGTGTAACTCAGCCCAAAGCCAAAGGGAAATTCAGGCGCGATGTTTTTGGTGTCAAAGTAGCGGTAGCCCACATAGATGCCCTCTGCGTAGCTAACCTTCATTGCTTCGCCCGGGTAATGACCATAGGCAGGCGAATCGGCGAAGCGTTTGGGAAACGAGACAGGCAATTTGCCCGAGGGATTCGCGTCTCCAAATAGGACGGAAGCCAATGCTCGGCCGCCCTCCTGTCCTCCGTACCACATGTCCAGTAAAGCTGGAGTTTGATCGAGCCACGGGCGCATTGTAACGGGGTCTCCTGTGTTGAGGACCACTACGGTGTGGGGGTTAGCCTTTTCGATCGCGGAGATTAGATCGTCCTGCCCCGCCGGCAGATCCATGGTCTTTAGGTCGAAGTCTTCGGTTTCGATACGAGAGTAACGGCCGACGATAACTATGGCGAGGTCAACATGAGTAGCCATCTCGCTCGCTTCCTTGAGTAGTTTGGCACGTGCTTCGGAGGTATCGTTCGCTGGGTCCTCGCCCTCCATTCCCGTGCCTAGCGAATAGCTGATTTGGACGGAGCTACCCGCGCGCTGGCGGATGCCATCGAGAGGGGAAATGGCATATTTGGACCGCACCAGGGAGGAGCCTCCGCCGCCGGTGCGAGCTACCGCGGCGTTGGGGCCGATTACGGCGATGGAATGAATTTTCGCCGGATCAATTGGCAAAAGCGCTCCGTCATTCTTCAATAGCACGATGCCCTCGGTCGTACCCTGGCGGGCTATGGCCTGCTGTGCAGGTGTGTCCACCGCCCCGCTCGGGAGATGAGGGTGGTCGAAGATTCCGCTTAGAAAGATAATGCGCAGGATCCGCCCCACGTTCTCGTCGAGAGTTGCTTCACTGATTCGACCGGCTTTCAGTTCAGCAAGAACCTTGTCGGCTGTGAGCCAACCGGCGCCATTGCCGGCTTGCTGCGTGCGTGCATTGCCGATCCACTTCTGCATGGGTGCCCCACCCGGCATCTCAAGATCCATGCCAGCATTGACTGTGGGCGCGGTGGAATACGTGCTGCCCCAATCGGAGACCACAAATCCCTTGAATCGGAATTCTTTTTGCAAAATGTCGTCGAGCAGTGCCAGGCTCTCGGCGCAATGCACGCCATTGAGCTTGTTGTAGGCCGACATTATGTTCCAGGCGTCAGCTTCCTGGATGGCGGCCTTGAAGGCGGGCAGATAGATCTCGTGAAGAGTGCGCTCATCCACGATGGCATCGATTCGGTGGCGCTCGTATTCTTGATTGTTGGCCGCGAAGTGTTTAACCGACGGAATAACGCCTTCGCCCTCGACTCCCTTAACATAAGCAACAGCCAGTTGACCAACCAAAAAGGGATCCTCACCGTAGCCTTCAAAATTTCTCCCCCAGAGC
>JAFAPG010000936.1 GCA_019247235.1 Acidobacteriota bacterium | reverse complement strand
TTAGAAGATTGCTATGAGCAGCAGATTTGATGATTTTATCAGGGACCGCGAGTACTTGATGAATGCCAGTGAGCACGCGCTTCCTTGGTACCGGTGCGTGAGATGGCTACCGAATTCGAATGCATCTAGATAGGAAAAGAAATCCTGGTCAGCGGAATGCGAGAAAGTTGCAATCTGCTCCAATGCCTGTCGAGTCTGGCAGCATCGGTCCGATATTGCGCGGCATGAAAGTATTGAATCTCTAGGATTTCTTGTGCGCCGTCGATCTTCAGCTTGGCGAGATTGGATCGAGAGCTACTAGCCTGCTGCATTGCCCGTCGCTCACGGCTATCCGTTTTAACCATTTCGCTCAGGAATGATCACCTCCCGCCAGGTTACGGCAGCTGCTTTTAAGCGATCACCGTTATTATCAGAGCGGTACACGTCTTGACCCCACTGGTCGGGGAGCACCAATCAGGTACCTGCTGGACGAGCGGCGCGGTCGAGTAGACTTCGGCGACTGGAGCGGCGTCGCTAGAAACCATACTCGTCCACTTGGAGCTACAGGGTGGTCCAGCTACAGTTTGAGAAGGGGGGAAGAATGCTCCGTTTCTAGGCAGGAATTCCCACTTCTCCCTAAATGCAGGGAGAAGTGGGCGACCGCAAGTCTTTCGTACGACAAGAAGCAGTCGTGGATTAAGGTTTCGTTGCCGGTTTCTCCTCAGCCTTGACGGGCTTCGGAGCCTGGATTTTCCAGAACTCCGGATCCGCCTTCACCCACTCGTCGCGCGGATAACTCATCGCCGGTCTAAATTGGAACAGGTTGCTTTGCGTAAACTCCACCGCCCCTGACTCCAACTCCACCAGCTTCTTCATCCCGTCCTCGCCCATCGCCTCCACAAACTGTTTTTCGTTCATCATGCTCTGGTCGATCTCGCTCGCAGACTTCCGCGGGATGATCACCACGTAGGTCACATCTTCCTGGCCAAAAACCGCCTCGTACATAGCCCAATGCGTGTCGGGGACTTTCTCATACGCCGCTTTCACCAGCTTGACCAGCTCGTTCCATTGAGCTCGATGTCCCGGACGCACTCGATACAGGGAAATTTCGAAATACCGCATATGGGCAATATCCACTGGGGCGCGCAGGCTCTGTTCTTCGTTATAGGTCAGGACCGATGTGTCCATATCGCTCAACAACTCTCCATCATTCGCCGAAGCGCGGTCCAGCACGGCCGACAGCGCCGTATTTTTCTGGGTGGCCAGATTGTCTTTCTCCCAAGCGTCGAACGAATCGTAGGCAACGAAGAATAGTACGCGCGGTCGTCCGGTCAGCGCAGCCGCCGCAAAGTAATGGGTCGGCCACTTGGCGCGGACAAATGCCTGCACAAAGGCGCTTTCCGCTTTGTCGTGCGCCGCCCCACCTTTTCCCGGTTTCACAAACTCGCGAATAACCTGAAGGACTTTAGGAGGAGGTGTCGTCGCTGGCTCTTCCTGTGCCGTGGCAATCGCTAACCCTCCCCATAGGAACAGCGCTCCCAGCCCACAAATGAATATCTTGTTCATGAATATGACCCTCCTGGATCATTGAAGTGGCTTCAGTTACATGCAATGAGATTGGAAGCCCGAGGGTGTTCAATCTCAGAGCAGGGCGGAGCCTACGCTCCATGGGAAGGGAAGTCAAGCCGGACAGAGCATGCGTTAATCTTCGGCAAGGGCGTGAGCTTGGAGCGAGGTAACGTACAATTCATTCGCTTCCACCACCAGATAGCGCAGAAATCTTGGGCTGGCGCATGGCAGGCTTTGACATTGATCGATCCTACGGCGATTCTTGCTCCCGGGTCGACGCCTCCTGCCTTTTCGCAGCCCGTCCGGGCGCAAGGAACCAAGCAACGTTATATTGCGGCCCATCAGTTCGAGGGCAGCAATGGCGGCATCCAGGCGATCATGTTCTTTACGAAGGTCTTGGACAATGCGGGCGAGGTTTGGCACAGGTGGACGGTTGTAGCAGAATCGCGTGCATCATTACGGCTGCTCGATATGGTTCAAGATTCAAGTACTACTGATGCGCCCCTTCGCCCACTGCTGTTTCAAATGCTTGCTCGACCGTCCGCGCAATCAGCGCATGACCGGATTGGCTTGGATGCACATCGCAATTAAACTCAAACTGTGGCGAAGCATTCAGCAGTCCGGCGAAACAAGGAGAGCCACCATTGGTTGCGATTCGGAATCCCGTGAAGACATCGGCAACAACCGTCCTCCTCTCCGCTGCCGCAGTCGTAATCGCCTCGTTCAGAGCTAACGCTTGTGCTGTCGCAATAGGATCGGCATAATTCAGCGAGTAATAGTTGACCACCACGATGATTCCTCTGAAGTCTGTGGCACGTAGTTCCCTGATGATTTCGTGCAAATTGGAACTCGCATTGGCCACTACTGAGGGTAACCCGGAGGCAATACATCCCGGATCATTTTGACACGTGGCCTGAAGCAGAAATACATCGTCCGCCCCCAGTTGAATCGTCACCAGCCGGATTCCAGGATGTGACCTGAGGTAGGAGATGGCAAAGTCCAGTTGAGTTGAAGAGTAGGAAACATGAAGTGGAAGAGGTGGTTGGAGTGGACGCCCCATATGAAAATTACTTCGACAGCCATTGTCGGGGGCAGTTGAAGACAAGAAACTGCCAGTTGTTTCGCCAGGACACGCTGCGTTAACGACTCTAAGTCTGAGCGCGGCACCGACATAATCTGTGAATCCGACGAAATTTGCCGGGTTACGGTACTCCCAACCGGCCTGGGCGATGTAGCCAAAAGTGATGCTGTCGCCGAGGGCAAGGTAGGAGCGCTTTCCGTCGTCGTCGGCCGCCGCCAACACTCTCGCACAGGAAATGACGAGAAGAATAGAAGCCAGGCTGGTCGATCTTGGCATAAGCATGCCTCCTGAGGAAGCGATTTTCGATAGGGAGGGCTCGTACTTCGACGTGCAAGGAATTATATCAATGTGAGAACCATTGGGCATAACCTTTAAGAAGATGCGATATCTCGCAGCGACTACGCTGAGGAAACTCGGAGTTTTCAGCCGTAGTGATTCCGGTCGCGACCTAGCACCATATGCTTTTCTAAAGAAATCTCGTCTACACGGGGATTATGCCAGGCGAGCGGTGGCCCGTGCTGATCGGGCAGACATGGATTGTTTTCCCCGTTGCCTTGTTTTGCATACCTGGTTTTCTGCGATAACGCTCGAGAATGCTCCGCGAGACACCTCGCGTGCGGCAAAACTCGCCCGGTGCATGCCGCTGGTTGCAAATGCAGCGAGGATTTCTCGAATCTCTCCCCTTTCCGACCTGCGACGGTGGCTTGGTTTGTTTGAGTGTCCATGCCGGCATTTCAGCATGGCCTACCCTCGCTGAATAGATGGGTTGCTCGAACCCCTTACATTCTTTCGATGCTAACGGGCGGTTCGGAAGGTTTTTACGAGTGGCTGGGATCGGACCAGCAATGGGATCGGTAGAGCGTGCTGGTTTGATTGCGCTCGAACTTGGCAGCCTGAAGTTTGCAACCCAGGCCTGGGAAGCTAGGACAACTTCTTCGGCGCTTCCGCGACTACATGATTCGATAATTCAGGATCGGCAGGCTCGCTCGACTGGCTGGTCAGCTGAGCTTGAACTTCCTGCTTTGGCTCGGCCGCGATCTGCTCTCCTTGAGGAGGCGCTGGCTTAGCATCTTGCAGGACTCGGCTGTTTAGGCAATACAGAGCAAGCTCAAGACGGTCGGCCACCCCCAACTTGTCGTAGACCTTGCGCAGGTAGTTCTTTACCACCTGCTCGGTAGTCCCAACGCGAGTTGCAATCTCTTTGTTTTTCATGCCCTGGGTAACGCAGGAAACAATCAGGGCTTCTTTCGGAGTGAGTTGCACTTTGGTGCGGGACGGCTGTGGTCGTCCGCCGTGGCTGCGATAAGCCTCTAGCACCCACTGCACGGCGTGAGGCTCGAGCCAAGAATCACCTTTGGCCACGCGACGCAAGCATTCGATAAACAGCTCCGACTCAATCTCCCGGGAAACGATGGCATGCGCGCCACGTCGTAGAAGTTCGAGCGTCAATTCCTGGTCGGGAGTTTCGGTCACCACCACCACCCGTAATCCGGCGGCTTGGCGAAGCATATCGTGCACCGCATCGGCGGGACGCTCGGCCAGTGCAGCTTCAAAAATTAGGATTTCAGCGCTGAATTTCTTGGCTGCAGCAACTGCCTGAGTTAAAGTCTCGGCCTGGCCTACAACTCGAATATCATCTTCAAGAGCAAAGATTTTGCGCAAGCCGGCGCGAAAAATCGCCTGCGAGTCGGCCACAATGACACGAATGAACTGCTCCCGGTTCTCCATTTCCGGAGGGGCCACTCTCGGATCTCCCGAACTCATAGCAGCGCTAGCCATCGGACACTCTCGCGCGCCTATTAGGGGCGCTCAAAATGATATGTGTCTATCACCACCGCCACCCCGCGCCGCCCGCTCTCTTCCGTACTGCGGACAACACGGCCATGGCATTCCACCTTCACGTCGGCTTCTGCTCCCACAACCTCCGCAGGCAGGGAGATGGTAAAGTCCACGTTCGAGCCGATCGGCATATCTACGTCGTGATTAAGAAGTACTCCGTTGGCGGAAATGTTCTCTGTTTCTACGTCGCTCTCTCCGCCCGGCGACTTGATATGGACAGGTAGTTTGACAGGAAAGCGAGCTGCGCCTTGCATCTCAGGATAGCGCGAGCGCTGTAGCTTCGCACTGGCGGTTTGACTGACAAATTCGCTGGTCATCAAGGCTCAGAGTACACGCGAACCAAGGCGCACGAAAGTTACCGAAGTCATTGACCTTCGAGGTGTAAGTACTTGTGGTACATGCACTTGCGCGCGGTTCGCGGGGGCCATTCTCGCCCCCTCCCTGGCCTTCTAATCGATTCGTTCGGCAAGGCAGGTATTTACCAGCCGGATACCTGCTATGAGACCGGCGGCAGAACCCTCGGCTAACGCAAATAGTCGTCCTGTCGAGCGCGGCCGCCGACTGCATTTCGCGGGAAATCAAGGTATTGGGTTCAGAATTTTGTAACTTCAGTGAAGTTGAAGCCTTTGACCTTCATAGCGGGCACTACCATGTCAAAGGATTCTTCGCCGCTGGTACGCACCGGCTGGCTCATCGATTCCACCTGCGACAGCATGTCAATCAGACTTTGATTGAAGCGAAAATTTCTGAGCCCGCAAATAACTTTCCCATGTTCTACCAGAAAGGTGCCATCGCGGGTCATCCCGGTGAGAATCTTCTCGTAGGGATCTACTTCCCGAATGTACCAGAGACGGGTTACCAAGATGGCGCGCTCGCTGGTGGCAATCATCTGCTCCACGGTTTGAGTATCTCCCCGACCTTCGAAAACGATGTTCATAGGCGCCTCCCCCATTTCATTGGGAATGGGAAAGCCGTGACCTGTTGCCTCGATCGGTCCGACGGTGCTTGCGTGCTCGCTTTTTTTCATCTTCTCCGCGCTGGCACGCGCGTATACCAATCGTTTGACCACTCCTTGCTCCACCAGTTGCAAACGCTCGCGGCACATACCCTCGCCATCAAAAGGAGAACCTGACTGCAACGGATGCCTGACGTCGTCCCAGATACTGATATTTTCCCCGAACAGCTTTTGGCCGATTCGATTATTAAGAAATGACCGCTGGTCAAGTATGGCCAGGCCAGAAAAATCAAAAAATGCAAAGCCTACGGTGTCGAGCACGGCAGCGGGTTCGAGGATGACCGTATATTGGCCGGGAGGAATTTCCCGCGGACGAGCCGAGCTCAGCGCTTTGTTTGCCGCAATCTCGGCTAGCGATACGGGATTGAGGCAGGCAACATCGGGCGAGTTGGCCTTCTGCCATCCGGAAGAATCTTCCGCCAGCATGGTGATCGAGATTTCTGCCCCGGTCTGCGCATGCCAAGCTCGCAGACCGCGCGAGTTAAAGACCGCCTCCACTGACTCTGCACTGGAGAAGATACCGGCGGCAGTGAGTTTCTGCTTTTCGGCGACCGCTACGATTCTGCTCACCGCGTCGGCGCGTTCTGCCGGGGTCAGCTCTCGCGTGGCCGCGAAGTATCGGCCCGGGAGCGCAGCATGGCTCAATCGTCGCTCGCTGGGACCAGCAAGAGGCAGGAGATCGGGATCGTTTTCCTGCACTTTCGCCAAGCTCTCAGAAGCGCGCACCACCTCGCGCAAGCTTTCGTCGTCAAACTTATTGGTAGTTGCCCGGGCCGTGCGGCCGGAGAAAACGGTGCGCACCGAAACCCCGAAGTTATCTTCCGCCATGTTCTGGTGAATGGTGTTATTGGCGAAACGAGTTAGAGCCGAGTGCGTTCCGTAAAACAGGCATTCGAGCTCATCTGCCGTGGAATGCTTTTGCAGCCGGGAAAAGATCTCCTCGGCCTGTTCTCGAGTCAACATCGAAGACATTCCTTGGGATGCCGCACTACTTCTAAGTTCCTTTGTAGGCGCCACCTACTTTTACATTGCGAAATCTGGCTGGCGCCGCTCCGTGGCCGGTGCCCATAACCTGCTGGGGCTGCCCCTTTCCGCAGTTGGGGGTGCCCCAGAGCGTCCACTGATCGCGCGAGCAGATCGCGTCCATAGAATTCCAGAATTCGGTAGTAATTCCACTGTACGAAGGATTCTTCAACATGCGCGCCCGTTTGCCATGCTTAATCTCCCATCCAATTTCGGTGCCAAACTGGAAGTTGTAGCGCTTGTCATCGATCGACCAGGAGCGGTTAGTTTGGAAAAAGATGCCTTGCTCGGTGGACGCAATCAGTTGCTCTAAGCTTAAAGGAGCGGTTCCGGGAAGAATGCTGATGTTCGTCATGCGGATAATAGGAAGGCGATTCCAGTTCTCCGCCCGCAGGGTGCCGCCCGATCGCTCCATTCCGATCATAGGGGCGGTGTCGCGCGAACTCAGATACCCTGTGAATAGGCCCTGGGTAATGATTGGAATCGACTGCGCGGCAACCCCTTCATCATCGAATGCAAAGGTGCCAAGTCCGGGGCCGTGTTCCTGGCGTGCATCGGCGACCACGTTTACCAAATCGCTGCCATATTTCAAGGTCCGCAGCTTGTCCAGGGTCAAAAACGATGTCCCGGCAAAATTTGCCTCCATGCCGAGCACGCGGTCAAGCTCAATGGGATGGCCGATGGATTCGTGGATCTGTAATCCTAGCTGCGAGCTATCAAGAATAATGTCATAGCGTCCTTGTGGACACTGTTCCGCGC
>JAFAPG010000827.1 GCA_019247235.1 Acidobacteriota bacterium | reverse complement strand
CCAACGTGGATCAAGCTTCAGGGCTCCAGCGACGGTTGAAAACCAGAGATTTCCCGCGTGGTCCTTCCAAGCAGCCGGCGAGCTGCCGCCATTGCACTCGGCGCTCCTCATCCCGTCGGTGCTGCCGAAAATCTCCGGAGTCAGAGTCTGGATCTTCCCCGCCGCGCGATCGTTCAGCTGCTGTTTCGAGAGACGAACGATGCCCTTGTTGGTTGCAAGCCAGAGGTAATTGTTATCGTCTTCGACGATGGAGAGAACATCCTCATTGAAAAGTCCGTCGCTGTCTCCGTAGACGGTCACTTTCCCGTCTTTTAGACGATTCAGCCCAGAGGTGCCAATCCAGAGCGTGGCCTGGGCATCTTCGTAAAGGGAGATCACTTGATCTGCTGACAGACCGTTGGCCGTGGTGTAGTTCGTAAGATGATCGTCCTGGTAGTAGCTGAGCCCTCCCAGAGTTCCGATCCACATTCCTCCGCGCTTACTTGGGATGATGGTCTGGATATTATTGTCGACGAGCCCCTCCTGGGTGGAGAGCCGACGCCGTTGTCCTCTTCGAAGCTCAATCAGGCCACTGGCTCGGGTGCCAACCCAGAGGTGTCCAGCTTTGTCCTCAAATATTGCGTGCACCTGCTCCTCGAGCGAGGTATTAGCCAGAGGCACGCGAAATACCTTCCCGCGTTTGAAGATGCCAAGCCCAGAGTCCTTGCCCAGCCACAAGGTGCCATCGCTTCCTTCAAACAATGCGCCTACGGTGTTGTCGACAAATCCCTCTCGAGTAGAGTATGCCGTAATCTTGCCATCTTTGAGGCGGTTGAGACCTCCCCCTTGCGTGCCCATCCAGATAGCAGAATCGCGGCTCTCCATCACCGTCCAAACGACTTTTTCCGAGAGACCTTCCGGCTTGCCATAGGGAGTAAACATGCTGTCGCGGAACACCTCCAGTCCGCCGAAGGTTCCCACCCAGAGGTTTCCCGCGCTATCTTCAAAAAGGCTCTTCACCTCGACGCCCGACAGTCCGTCGCCCACGGAAAAGCCAAGTTCTCCTTCTCGGTTCACACGAATCAGACCGTCTCCTAATGTGCCCACCCATAAATTATGATGACGATCCTCGAGTAAGGCCGTGACCTCGGGTCGAGCCCGAGAGGATCCCAAGCGAAAAGGGCTTACTCGCCCTTCACGCAGGTGATAAAGGCCGGAGTTGGTTCCAATCCAGAGAACTTCGCCTTCGTCATCCATCATCATGGTTCTTACCAGGCTGCCCCCCAGTGTCCAATTGCCGGTGAGGATCTTGTCGCCCAAGTCGCTGACCGAGACGCTGCTTTCGCCGGCCATCCAGATCTTGCCATTTGCCATTGGCAGAACCTGGCGAGCGGAGTTCTGTGTCCCCGCTTCAATCGATGGCACCTGCTCGAAGGCCGCGCCGTGCCAGACTCGCACGCCGCCCACGGTGGTAACCCACAACCCTCCCTTGGGGTCGGCGGACAGCGCACGGATATTGCCGCTGGGCAGGCCGTCGGCTGTGCCGTAACTGGTGAATTGGTGCCCCTGCAAACGACTCAAACCGTTCTCCGTGCCAATCCAGAGACTACCGTCGGAGGTCTCAGCCAGCGCCTGCACGCGGTTATTGGCCAGCGAAGCAGTGTTGCGATCAAATACGACAAAGTGCGTACCGTCGAAGCGTGCCAACCCTTCTTCGGTTCCCACCCACAGATAACCGTCCCTGGTCTGCAGGATAGCCATCACATCGGCTTCCGGCAGGCCGTTCTTCGTACTCCACACCTCGTGCACATATTGAGCCAAGGTTTTGTGCGGATCGAGCGCATGGGCCGGGTACCCCAGCAAGAACACGGTCGCAAACAGCCAATGACAGGAAACGCTCCGCCCGAGCGACAGAGCTGCGCTCGCGAAATCTGACCTCATACCATGGCCGCCTGTAGCTATGCTGGCTTTTTTGCCGGGAAATTACGAGATTACGCGCGCGTAAGATGACAATAGTAATGGCACCGGTAATGTGACCGGCGTGCCAAGTCAAACCTCGGGCTTCGGCCGGAGCTTAGGAAAGCCGGGATTTGCCCTCGAAGCGCGGCCGCCTAGGAGCGGGTGATTCTAGAACTCGGTTTTGGCCGGTGGCGCGAGCAAGGGCTGGCCGAGTCTTAGCTTCCGTCGCCCTCCTCCCATTCAGCCCAGCATTTTCCCCTCCCGCTGCTAATTCCCGAGGGCTCTTGCGCTTACATTGACCCGGCGGTCACCTTCTGAGTACCCTTCCTCTGATACTCGGTCGAAACAGTGTATCCTTACAAGTTAAGAGGACTCGGTGACGGAAACTCAGAAACACATACTTTTATTGAAGCCCCGTGGCTTTTGCGCCGGAGTCGTGCGTGCGATTGACATCGTGCGCATTGCGCTCGAGGCCTTTGGTCCACCCATTTACGTTCGCAAGGAAATCGTTCATAACCGCTTCGTGGTTGAGGAGCTGCAGGCAAAAGGAGCGGTTTTTGTCGATTCGGTCGACGAAGTCCCAGAGGGGGAACGCGTCATTTACAGCGCTCACGGTGTCTCTCCCGAGGTGCGCGATGCGAGCAAACAGCGGCGACTGCGGGTGATCGATGCTACGTGTCCATTGGTGACCAAGGTTCATGTCGAGGCGGTAAAATTCGCCAAAGAGGGCTACTCGCTGATATTGATCGGTCACCGCGATCATGACGAGGTGATCGGTACGCTTGGCGAGGCCCCGATGGTTACGCAAGTCGTCGGTTCGCCGCAGGAAGTCGCATCCTTGTCTGTACCTGATCCTAACCGGGTTGCGTATCTTACTCAAACCACTCTGAGTCTCGATGAAACCAAGGACATCATTGCAGCGCTGCGTTCGAAGTTCCCCAATATCAAAGGACCACACGCCCAAGACATCTGCTATGCGACGGAGAACCGGCAGACAGCGGTGAAGCACGTAGCCTCCGATGCTGACTTGCTGCTGGTGGTAGGCTCGGAGAATAGCTCCAACTCCAACCGTCTAGTAGAGGTGGCGCGCAATCTGGGTACGGCCTCGCATCTGATCGACAGTTGCAAAGACATTCAACCGCGATGGCTGGAGGGAGTGACGACTATCGCCCTCACGGCCGGAGCTTCGGCTCCAGAATGCCTGGTCGAAGAAGTGGTTCAGTTCCTCAGCACCAAGGGATTCAACCAGCTACGCGAAGTTGAAGTCATGCCAGAGAACGTGCGCTTTGGACTGCCTCCGGAAATCGTAGAAGCGATTGCGGCGGCTCCCTCATCGGAGGTCTCGGCCGATTGATGGTGAACGTATAAGCCAATGATGGACGAAACTTTTTCCCCCGTCACGACTTCCTCTTCTCCTCAGCTGCGCTTCGGAAAAATCGACGATCTCGCCAGCCGCGTGGTGGCTGCCATCGACGGCGCCCGAAAGTGGCTGCTCTCTGAACAGCACGAAGAGGGATATTGGTGCGGCGAACTGGAAGCCGATAGCACGCTCGAATCCGACTACATCCTGATGCATACTCTGCTCGGCACCGGGGAGCCGGCGCGTTTTGAAAAATGCGCCAACTACATCCTCCGCTACCAGAATCACGATGGTGGCTGGCCGATCTATAACGGCGGACCTTCGAACATCCGCGCTTCGGTGAAGGCCTATTTCGCGCTGAAATTGGTAGGGTACCCTGCCGATCATCCAGTTCTTGAGCGTGCGCGAAAGAAGATCCTCGAGCTGGGCGGCGTCACCAAGGTCAACACTTTTACCAAGATCTACTTATGTTTCTTGGGGCAATACGACTATGATGCGGTGCCGGCCATTCCGCCGGAGATTGTGCTCTTCCCCAATTGGTTCTGGTTCAATATTTATGAAATCTCCTCCTGGTCGCGTGCCATCCTGGTGCCGCTGTCGATTGTCTACGCCAAAAAACCCTTCAAGAAAATTTCCAGCGAGCTGTCCATTGACGAGCT
>JAFAPG010000673.1 GCA_019247235.1 Acidobacteriota bacterium | reverse complement strand
AGAAGCGGCGCGCCGACAGGGCGTGCTGTTTGGCGTGGCCCAGGTGTTTCGTTTCAATGAGAGCGTGAGGACATTGCGCGATTGGGTTGCCGACGAGCGAATCGGCCGGCTGGTATTTGCTCGCGCTGAATTCTCCTTCTTCGCTGACTCCATTCATCCTCGGAGCTGGTTGTACGATGCCACGGTCGCCGGGGGTGGGCCGATCCTTGACCTCGGCGTGCATTGTATCGATGCCCTGCGATTCATCCTCGCCGACGAAGTGCGGAGAGTTTTCTGTGTCGCCTCTTCCGACGACCGTTCTGGGACGGTCGAGGCGGCCGCTTGCCTAACGCTTGAGTTCTCGCGCGGCGCTTTTGGAAGCGTCATGCTGTCATTTCGCGCGCCCTATCGCACTCCCATCGAATTGGTGGGCGAGCGGGGCACAGTGCGAGCTAATGATGGTCTGAACGTGGAGCATCCGGTCGAGGTTGAATTCCTGCGTGACGGAGCCGTGCTTGAGACCAAGGCCACCTCTAACCGTTTAGCCTACGGCTTGCAAGTTGACGCCTTTGCGGAAGCGATCGAAGGGAAGGCCCAGTTCCCAATTCCAGGCGAAGAAGGGTGGCGGAACCAGCAGATCCTCGATGCTGCCTTGCGCAGCGCTGCCAGCGCCAGGGTGGAAGAAGTTCCTCCGATCAACCCAGACCATAGTCATTGAGAGACCAGCCCTCCTGGCCCGAGCAGTCACAGCGACTCGCGTACCGAGGCGCTATTAACGCGCATCGGGGGCAGGGGGTGCGATCGGATCGGCTGCGGTTTCGGATGGTCTCGGCGTGGCCAGCGAAGGTGGCGGGACGGGTCCGGCCGGGACACGTGAGATCGATGTTTGGTCGGCGGGAACCAAGGCGGGCGCAGCCGGTGGTACACCGCGAGCCGCGACCAGGGCCCAATGCCATTCTTTTCCCTGCTCCCAGTCAGACGGCAAATTGCCCTGAAACAGGGTCACTGAATCCGGGGGCGCAGTTGCTTTCAGATGGTAAAGGGTAGTTACGTCGGGAAACCTCGTTCCCACGTCGAGATCGGCGGCGGCCTCTAAAGCGGCGCTTACAACTTGGGGACGAGATTGAGGCGGGGGGGTGGTGATTCCCACCACGATCTCCTTTAACTCCCATCCCGTGCCGTTGTGCAACGAGACCTCGAAGAGCCCCTCACGAATCGTCGCAGGACCATCCAGCTTCGCTAACTGATCTTGCGGCAGATCGCTGGCAACATAGGGAACGGCAATCAGGCCGGTCGCCTTGGCATCGAAGGAAATGCTGCAAGTTCCGTCCGGGGATGTCATGCGGAAGGTTTTGCCAGAGGAATCAATGGAAAACACCGGCTTGCCATTCAGCCGCTCACTTTCTGCCCGTTCCATCATGGCGGGAAGATTGTCGTTGTCAATTACCGGCCTCTCCTCTACCGCCGGCTTGGCCTTACGGAGGGCGCGCGCCACATCACCCAACGGCACCTCATCGTCCTGTGCCGGCAGCTGCGGGCACACGCAGAGTAGGGACATAATGGTGATCAAGGAGAAGCGCACCATGCGGACCGATCCTGACCCGGAAGGGTGTTTCCGGTTCTCCCCCTCGTGGCACGGGGAAAGCCGTAATTAATTTTAGTTTTGCGAAGCAATTAGGTAACGGTTACGAAGGGTCAGGAACGTGCCAGAAAGCGCTGGGGGTGAACCTTACTGCTGGCGAGCCGCAATTCTGCTACCTGAGAAGCAAGCTCCTCAGAGCAGGCCAGAAGTGCGAAGGTGCTGAACTGGGTCGACCATCTCAACCTCAACCGCATCCCGGTGAAACAGCCAACGCGCTACGGCAAAGCCCAGAGCCACATAGCAGACATGCAGGAACTTCATTACGCCACCCCTTGAATCAACTCTCTCTCTCCTACCAGGGGGAAGCTGGCTGCTGGTACCTTATTTCGGCCGGACCCGGATGGTCAATGAACCAAAGGTGCCATACCATGGCACCAAAGTAATCTCTTGAATGGCTATCCTCCGCCAGAAGTCCTCGGGGCCGCAACCTTTTGTCGCGCCCGCTTGCGTGAGCTTAACGCAGAGGTCTTCTTGGCTAAAAGGGAAGATCAAATGCCCAAATCAGCCCCACTCCGACTATGTTGGCTTGACTTGCTGCTTGCCTCTCGAACAGAATCGGCGTTGACAACCGTCGTGGGGCAGCGTCTTTTGTTATATTCGTTTTCCCACCGAAGGAGCTTCATGGCAAAAACAACCCTAGTGGCTGCCCTACTTCTGCTCGCAACATTCGCTTCATCCCAAGCCACCCAACCACCGCTCTGGTCCTCGCATCCCGATATTGCCGCATTCGAGAAGATT
>JAFAPG010000621.1 GCA_019247235.1 Acidobacteriota bacterium | reverse complement strand
AGATGAGATCGACATCCATGAGCCGGTAACGAAAGATGGCGTAGCCGAAGGTCAAGGGAAGAATACCGAGCGAAACCACGGAGGCTTTCATTGCACCGCTCGGTAGCGAACCCAGCAAAAAAGGAATTGCGTAGAAGCAAGTGAATGGAGTAATGGCGAAAATTGTGCCTCGGGTTACCCACTTCAACTGCTGTCGCACAATCGGGCGATCCGCCTCCGAATAGCTGTTCCAGAGCACGATCGCGGCGACGGTGAAGTAGAAGACCAGATAAGCCATCTCGATCCGGTTAATTTGCCAGTTCAGCAGTTCGCTCGCGCGCGAGAGTGTCTGTGAGATCACATGAATGCCGAGCAGTAGTGCGGCGGGGACGTAGACGACAGCAAGCATCCCCCTATGTCGGCGAATAAACCGGTGCTCCTCGGGAAAGGTCAAGGCAAAATGCAGGAATAGCGCCGGCTGCAACAGCCAGGCAATGACGTTTCCCCAGTAAATCGTCCAGTCGAAGGTGTTGAACTTGCCGGTGTATTTAAAAGCATAAAAAATGAACGAGACCAGACAAAAAATATAAAAATGGGTGGATCCGGGCGCGGTCCAACGGCGGAACAATACGTACACCCCAATCCCCAAGTAGATCAAGGCAATGAAACGCAGCCAGTCGTTTGAGACTCGTTGCGCGGGAACCAAAATTGGAGAAGCCTCGAGCTGAACATTCCCCCGAATCAGGGTGTAGGCAGGCTGCGACCAGGGCCCGTCATGGTAGAGCTGATAAATGAGGCCGACACTGCTTGAAATCGCGCGTCCATCAATGGCCACGACGATGTCACCCACACGAATTCCAACCTTGGCTCCAGGGCCATCGGTATCGATGCGATCAGCCACCAGCTGGCCAGCGTGCTCGACCCACAAAACCCCGTCGTAAGGCGGAACAAATTGGCTCTCTTTGCGGAAATTGATCCAAGCTAATGACACTGCGGCAATAGTCAGTAAAACCAGGAACCCGGCCAGAAAACGAATTTGAAATTCTCGGTTCATTAGAGAATCGATTAGCTTAGGAGATAGGCCCCGCTCCTTCTGGTCGATGCACGTTCACTGCCAACACTGGTTTCCCCTCCGAGCGGGATAAGTTCCGTAGTGACAATGGTTTCCATCATTATAGAGGGTCACAATCCAAAGAACTACGTTTTTTGGAATGGATCTCTTAAATTTAGAAACTGCCTCATACATTTCATTTGCAGCGACAAAAAAGGGGGGGACTACTGCTCCCCCAATGAAAGAAGCGACAGAGGCGATCTGCTGTGAATAGAATCCAGGAGCAGGCACGAGAGTTGTCCCCCGACCACTAAAGATTTGAGGAAAGATGATACAAAGTGCTAGCACGTCGTGGGAGGAGCGTTGGACGGAGCTTGAGGGCCTCAAACTCCGATTCGAGCACGCGGGTAAGGGGTCGGCTCTAGTACTCGTTCATGGCTTGCTTGGATCTTCATTCTGCTGGCGCTACATAATTCCCTTGTTCGCGCGTACCCATGAGGTATTTGCCCCGGACATGCCCGGCTGCGGAGGCTCCGATTGCCGGCGAGACATGGACTCTCGTCTGCCGCAGACCGCAGAGAGGCTTCTTGCCTTCATGGACAACGCCGGCATCGCATCCTGCGACTTAGTGGGGAGCTCCTATGGAGGAGCGGTGGCTCTCCTGGCTGCCTCGCTTCAGCCCGGGCGTTTTCGGCAACTGGTTTTGGTTTCTCCTGTAAATCCCTGGTCACGGTATGGGCACCTGCGACTCGCCTTATTACGTCAGCGGCTCATTTCCTCGCTCTTTCTTCGCTGGGCGAGTCGCATCACTATTCTCGATGGTTTTTTCCTGCGGCGCCTCTACGGAGATGGTCGGCGCTTGGCGCCCGAGACATTGCTTGGCTACCAAGCAAGGCTACGGCGCTTCGGCGTGCTCGAGCACGCCATAAATATGGTCCGCAGCTGGAATGACGATCTCAACGATCTCAAGAGTTGCCTCGCGCGGCTCCCTGAACTGCCGATCTTGGTGGTGTGGGGAAGCAGGGACAGAGCCGTCGATCCCTCGTCTGCCCGTCCTCTCGTCACGGCCCTAGGAAAGTTGGCTCGACTTGAGGTAATTGAAGGAGCTGGCCACCTGCCATTTGAGGACTGCCCTGAGGAGTTCTGCGAAATCCTCGGCCGGTTTTTGTGCTGCTCGCCTCCGTTAGCCTGCTGAGGGCAGACTGAGCGATGAATTCCTGGGCAGGAAGTAACCTGACAAGCGGCACAGCCGGTGCTAGGCTCGACACAGGGTGCCAACGAACACAATCCAATTTAAGTCGCCCACCGGCCTTAAACCACTCAACGGCCTGGCACATTGGCTAGGAATGGCTGAGGGCGGGAGTTCCGGGACGTGGTTGCGCTTCCTCGTCGCGATCGCCGGTCTTGGGGTAGCCTTTGGGCTGGCGATTTTCTCGACCGCCGCCAGCCAAACCGGTCACACCACGGCGACGGTTCTGCTGGCTTCTGCTGCCCTGCTGGTGGCCGCGGCTGTCGGGGTTCTAACCGTACCCT
>JAFAPG010000607.1 GCA_019247235.1 Acidobacteriota bacterium | reverse complement strand
GCACGATTCAAAGAAACAATTGGAGAAGGTTCGAGGCGCTCGAGAAGCCCATAGAGGCGCACGATTTCTCCCCAATCGGTTTCCTCAGGACGAGCTGCGTGGCAATGGACGGCAGATATGGCAGCCTGAATTGCGTATGGACCCGGTCCAAAGGACATCGCTTCTTGCACCAGCGGCCATGCCCGCTCAATTTGTTCACGATTCCACAGGCTACGGTCCTGCTCTTCAAGAACCACTAAGTCGCCTTGGGAATCAAGGCGTGCATTTCGTCGAGCGTCGTGCAGCAACATGAGCGCAAGCAGGCCAGTCGCTTCCCCGGGAGCTCGGGGCAGCATCAATGTCCGGAGCAATTCAGCGAGGCGGATAGCTTCGGCGCACAATTCAGTGCGTACTAGAAACATCCCTCTGGTAGCCACATAACCTTCGTTGAAGACGAGGTATATCGTTCTTAAGACGGCATCGAGACGAGCGGGCATATCTTTTAATTCGGGAACCACGTACGGAATGCCGGCGTCGCGAATTTTGCGCTTGGCCCGTACCAATCGTTGCGCCATGGTTTCCTTAGGCACCAGGAAAGCGCGGGCGATCTCATCGGTTTCAAGTCCGCATAGAGTGCGGAGCGTGAGCGCAACTTGCGAGTCATGGGCCAATGCGGGGTGACAGCAGGTGAAGATCAGGCGCAGGCGCTCGTCGGAGATTTCGTCTAGGATGATCTCCGGCTGCTCCACAGTCGAGGGAGTTTCTCGTGTAAGCTGCGGCTCGATCTTTTCGCTAAACAAACTCTGGCGGCGAAGTCGGTCTATGGCTTTATGCCGGGCGGTCGAGACGATCCAGGCTCGAGGCGATTCTGGAATCCCCGACACCGGCCAGCGGTCAAGAGCAGCCGTAAATGCCTCCTGTGCAGACTCTTCCGCGAGTTCAAAGTCTCCCAAAAGGGAAATCAGAGTAGCCAGGATCCGGCCCCAGTCAGAGCGGTAAACGGTTTCGACGGCGGCAGCGGCATCCATATTTTGCAATAGTAATTTTTCTGCCGTGGGAGTGTCGATTGAAGTAAGGCCCATTCGATTAACCAACGAGAGGAAAGCAAGCCATGAACCTGACCGAAAACATTCAATATGTGACCTGGCCCGAGACCCACTACGTATTCGTGGAAAGAGTTGGATCAATACCGAAGAATGCGCAGCAGACCTGGCACGATTTCCACCAAGCACTTCCGCAACTCAAGACTCATGCGGAGATTAGGGGGTTTCTCAGCCTCTATGACATGGCCGCGCAAGTCTATCGCGCGGGAGCTTGGGTTGCGAGCAAGCCCACGAATCTTCCCGCAACCCTGCGATATGAGCACTTCCAAGGCGGCAAGTACGCTCGCTTTGTGTTGACTGGACCGTACGCGAATCTTGGCGCCGCGACTTCGCGGGTGATCGAGATTATTTCTGAAAAGAAGATTCCGCTGCGGGATGCTTATCACATCGAACACTACGTGAACGATCCCGAGACTACACGGGAAGACAAGCTAGTCACCGAGATATTGTTTCCGGTTTAGTACATTCATTCCTTGGAGGCAGCGATGCAATACATGATGCTGATCTATCTCGATGAGAACTCTCTTAGCGAGGCGGAGCGGGCGAAGTGCTATGGGGAATCGGCCGCATATGCTCGTGAGCTGGACAAAGTTGGCAAGTACATTGCGACGGGGCCACTGCAGCCGACCCTCACCGCCACTAGCGTCCGCCACAAAGAAGGCAAGCACGTGATCACCGACGGCCCCTTTGCGGAAACACGCGAGCAACTGGGGGGCTTTTTCCTTGTACATGCTGACAATTTGGACGAGGCCATCGAGATCGCCCGCAATATTCCCGCAGGCAAATTTGGCACGGTTGAGATACGGCCCATGATCCCGGTCGAAGGCGTCCCAAATTTCCACATATAGCTTGTCGATTTTGCCCAACCTCCTTCGTCAAAGCTATGAATGATTCGAAGCTGTACCTTGAAACACGAACAAAACGGATAGGAGAGGCAAGATGAAACTCATGGTAATAGTAAAGGCAAACGAGCACTCCGAAGCAGGGATTCCTCCGAGCACGGAACTTCTCACAAACATGATGAAATACAACGAAGAACTGGTGAATGCTGGGATCATGTTGTCGGGTGAAGGGCTTCAGCCAAGCTCCAAGGGCAAGCGCGTGAAGTTCTCGGGCCAACAACGCACCGTGACGGATGGTCCGTTCGCGGAAACCAAGGAACTGATTGCCGGCTTCTGGATCTGGAAAGTCCAATCTATGGACGAAGCCGTGGAGTGGCTCAAGAAAGCACCATTCCGCGCCGACGAAGTTGTCGAAATCCGGGCGTTCCAAAGCCTTGAAGAGTTTGGAGAGAACCTGACTCCCGAACTTCGTGCCGAGAACGAGCGCCTGTATGAAATGCTGGGCGCCAAAAAATAAAAGAGAGTGTCGCTTTGGGGTTGCGGCATTCGACTATCCAATGAAAGACGAAGATGGAAGGAAAAATCAATTAGGAGAAGAGAAAATGCAACTCAATCCGTACCTGCACTTCAACGGACAGTGCGAAGAAGCGTTCACGTTTTACCGGTCCTGCTTAGGTGGAAAGATCGAAGCCCTGCTGCGGCACCAGGACGCGCCATGCGACACTCACGTGCCCGAGGATTGGAAAGGCAAGGTCATGCACGCACGACTTGTTTTCGGCGATCAGGCGATTATGGGATGCGACGCTCCTTCCCAGTGTTACAAAACGCCACAAGGCTTTTCCGCCTCGCTCGAGACCAAGGATGCAGCCGAAGCGGAGCAAATATTTAGCCAGCTCGCACAGGATGGCACGGTCGAAATGCCCATCCAGGAGACGTTCTGGGCCATCCGGTTCGGAATGGTGATCGATCGCTTCGGAATTCCATGGATGGTGAACTGCAGCAAGGCTGCATAGCTTGATTTGCCATCGTAGGGTGTTGCCGGCAGCACATTGTTTTTTCTCTTGGAAAATTGAGTTGATCACTCACGTCAGAGGTGGTTCGGCCCCGCTTGAGACATTGAGGTCAATCAAGCGGATTGGCAATGTAGGGCGGTTCCAGCCTACAGGTGCCCTGCTGGGCCTTTCGTTTAAGTTCCTGAATGCCGTTTCCGAGCTCGCAGAAAGCTCAAGACTGCAAATAATCGCAGTAGCTGCCTGCAAATGGCCTTCGGCTAGCGCACCTCACGACGAGGCCGAAGCCAGCTGCGAACGGCTCGATTTTGGGGCGGTTGAGCTTCAACGTCGCTGGTTCCCTGCCTTGCAAGAAGATCAAAGCCGGCCTGGGTGGTGTAGACCGCTTCGTCGAAGCTTGTGCCTAAATTTGCCTTCGCCAGGGCGAAGACGGGAAAAGCTTTACCCGCGGCAAAAGAGGTTCGAATGTAGTCGCCCACCATCACGCCGCTGGTCGTCGATGGCAGCCACGCGAGTGACATCGGCCCGGCAATTGGAGTTGGAGCGCTCCAGCTGCTACCTCCATCTGAGGATGAAATGAAGCCCACGTAGAGAGCGCAGGTTGAAGCCGTACAGTTCGCCTGCGGATAGTAATAGTAAGCCAGAGCGAGCTGAGCGCTGGCGCCGCTGGTAGTTGGATTCACACCGACACCGGGGATGAAATGATCGAAGGCGCTCCCGGCCGCATCGATAGGAATTCTCGCCGGCGTTGTCCAATTCGCCCCATCGATCGAGGTGCTCAGGAGCAAGTCATTCGAGGCGCAACTCGCACGAAAGCTGCAATCCTGCCACACCAGGTAGACTTTTCCCGCGCCGTCGATCTCAGCCGAGGGCAACGGATCGGCCCGTAGACCTCCAGCGACCTGGTGAGCGTTGGCGACTGAGACCTTCACCGGGCGAGTCCAACTGGCGCCCCCATCCGAGGAGGAAAAGGCGTCAATCTCTGGCAGGATGCCTAGGAACGGCACGATCACAGTCCCATTCGGCTGCACCACGGGTTGCCCACCGATCCCTCCGGCTGCACCCGCCGTATTGACGGCCGCGCTCCAACTCGTGCCCCCATCCGCCGAGGTGCTCATCCAGATTCGGTTCCCCTGGCTGACATCGTCCCACTCGAGGTAACAATGACCATAAAACGGACTAGTCGCGCTGTTGTCGCAGCTGATCCAGTCCTTGTCCGGGTCAGGAGTTTGGCTAACTGGAATCGGGTTCGCCCAGCTCATGCCGCCGTCCGTCGAGCGGCTGACGACAACTTGCGTCAGACCTGCGGCGGAAATCGTAAGTGAGGAGATAATCCAGACTCCCTGGGCGACATCATAGACGACCGCCGGGTCGCTCACTGCGGCATTCGTGCCCAGCCCCTGAAAGCTGGTGAGACCGGGAAGAAAGCCATTTTGCCAACTAAGGCCTGCATTGGTAGAGAGCGCAAACCCAATGTCAGAGGCGCCACCAGAGGAGATGCGCCCCACCTGAAAGGCAGCCACGATCGTTGGACCGAGGGAGAAGCTGTCAGGCTCGACCTCGGTGGCGTGCTGACTGGAAGCATTGGTAAAAGTGTCAGTGCTCAGCTTGACCAGAGGCACGGTCGCCGGCGGAAACATAGGCGTCTGACTGGTTGTAGTCCCCCCCGCGCCTCGATCAGAGCCGCAGCCGAGCAGGCCAAGAAAACACCCGGCCATCAGGAGCACGGCACTAGCGCGACCCACCGCTTGCAGGTTCAAGTCCATCCCACGCCGATTCAACCAAGGTACAGAGAACCGGCACGGATGGTCAATTCAGGAGCCCTGGTTTGTGTCAAGATGATCGGGTGTTGCTCGAGCTCCGAGATCTCACGATAAAGTTCCCGGCTCGCCCCTTACCCTTAGTAGCGGTTCGCGGACTTTGGCTGGATATTGCTCCGGGCGAGGTGCTCGGCCTGGTGGGTGAATCCGGCTCGGGAAAATCGGTGACTTCTCTGGCCATTATGCGCTTGCTCCCTCGGCAATCCTTGGTCAGCGGGGAAATTCGATTTCATCGCGAAAACACTTCCACCAATCTACTCGAGCTTACAGACGAAGACATGCGCCGCCTGCGTGGCTCCGCTATAGGAATGATTTTTCAGGAGCCCATGACGGCCTTAAATCCGGTGATGCGCGTGGGCGAGCAAGTAGCCGAAGCGGTTCGAGTCCACCAACCGGTTTCAAAGAAGGAATCCTCGACACGAGCGATTGAAGCGCTCGCCGAAGTCGCCATTCCCGATCCCGAGCGCCGCGCCTTCGACTACCCTCACCAGCTTTCAGGAGGCATGCGGCAAAGGGTCATGATTGCCATGGCACTCGTCAATCGCCCCCTGCTTCTTATTGCCGACGAGCCAACCACCGCGCTTGATGTCACCATTCAAGCGCAAATCCTTGATTTGCTTGCCGCCCTGCGAGAGAAATTCGGTCTTACCATGCTATTCATCTCTCACGACCTAGCGGTGATATCTCAGGTTGCAGACCGCGTCGCGGTGATGTACGCGGGCAATCTGGTCGAGCTCGCTCCCCGAGAAGAAATCTTTCGTCATCCCTTGCACCCTTACACCCGCGGACTGCTGAAAGCAGTGCCCACCTTTGCCACCTCGCGCGGGCGACCGCTCGATACCATCGAAGGCTCCGTGCCGGCCTTAGAAGCACGGCCCGCCGGTTGTCCGTTTGAGCCTCGTTGTCCCCTGCGGGTTCTCGACTGCGCTCGAGAGCTTCCTCCTCTCACTGAGGTTCGCCCGGGCCACTGGGCGCGCTGTCCCCTCACATTGCCCGAAGCCGGGGAGCAAGCTAAGTGATGGGTAGCGGACCGGTTCTTCCCTTAGTCTTATAATCCCTGCTTGCGCCTACTCTTGCTCAGCGACATTCACAGTAATCTGGAAGCGTTAGAAGCCTGCCTCAGGGAGGCGCCTTCCTCGGATGCGATCGTTCATCTGGGCGACATCGTCGGTTATGGAGCGAGCCCGAACGAGGTCAGCAGCCGCGTCCGCGAACTTGGCGGAACGTATGTCCGTGGCAATCACGACAAAGTGGTCTCGGGTTTGGAGGCGATCGAAACGTTTAATCCCGTCGCCGGCCTGGCGGCGCTCTGGAACCGCGAACACTTGGCTCCCGATCTCCTGTCCTGGCTGCGGGAGTTGCCCCAAGGTCCGGTCACCGTTCCTGCGCTTGAGGATGCCTGGTTTGTTCACGGCGCTCCCGACGATGAGGACCGCTACGTGATCAGCATCGAAGACTCGCTTCCCACCCTGATGAACTCCGCTCGAAGGGTCACATTTTTTGGCCATACCCACATTCAAGGCCTATTTGCGCGGCACTCGGATTTTGCTGAGAACGTCTATCCCGAATACCCGAGCCTAGGCAACCCAGATGTCTGGGAGCTTTTCCTGCAACCGGGATTCAGCTATATGATTAATCCTGGTTCCGTGGGGCAGCCTCGCGATGGCGATTGGCGCTCCGCCTTTGCCGTATATGACACGGAAAGCTCCAAGGTGACTTTCTTTCGCGTGCCTTACAATGTGCGGGGAGCCCAGGAGCGAATTTTTGGCGCCAATCTTCCCGCCCGCTTAGCCACTCGGCTGGCGGCAGGACGATGAACAATGCAGTCGCCTCCTGAACATTATTGGATCGCGCATACGGACGGTGGAGCGCGAGGCAACCCCGGGCCTGCTGGCTACGGAGTGGTGATTCACGATTCCGACGGCAACAAAGTCGCCGCCTTAAGCGAATTTTTGGGGCGCCAGACCAATAATTTTGCCGAGTATCAGGCGCTCATGGCTGCGCTTGAGCATGCCGTCCGCAGTAAGCCGAAGGCGTTGCGGGTAATCAGCGACTCGGAGCTTCTGGTCCGCCAAATTAAGGGAATTTATAAAGTAAAGGAACCCACGTTGCGCGACCTACACGCCAGGGCGCGGCAGCTGATCTCCCAGCTCGATTGGTTCGATATCCAACATGTACTGCGCGGCGGCAACCGAGAAGCCGATCGTTTGGCCAACGAGGCCATGGATAAAGGAGCACGCGGTCAGGATCGGGCGGCCGTACCTGAGCGTCGCGAGTTCCAAGGTGTGGTGCGCAACGGAAAGATTGAACTGGTCGAAGGAAGCCTTCCTGAGGGAACCTCGGTTCAGGTGCGAATACGGGAGCGCTAGACTACGACGGTAGTAAATGGAGGACACGATGTTGCGGATTCTTGCTCTGCTTCTGATGTTTGCCGTGATCGTCAGCCCCGGTTTCACCGCCTCGGCGCGTCGAGGATTGCTGCTGGTTGCTAACAAAGGCGACCAGACTCTCAGCCTGATCGACCCCGAGGACCACCGCCAGATTGCAACCATCGGCGAGGGAGGAGTGACCGGACACGAAGTTGCGGCCTCGCCTGATGGGCGCTGGGCGTTCGTACCTATTTATGGAAACTCTGGCGTTGGTAAACCGGGTACAGACGGAAGCACCATTGCAGTCATCGATCTAGACCAGCGTCGGGTGGTTCACACCATTGATTTTGGCCATGGTGTGCGGCCTCACTGCGCTGTCTTTGGACCGGAGGATGGCTTGCTCTATATCACCACTGAGCTCGATCAAAGCGTAACCGTGATTGACCCCAAGACGTTCAAAATTGTAGGCAGGATCCCAACCGGGCAAACTGAGTCGCATATGCTGGCTATCAGCCCCGATGGACGTACCGGCTACACCGCGAATGTGGGCCCAGGTACAGTATCGGTGCTCGACCTTGGGGCAAGAAAAACTCTCGCCGTCATCCCTGTAGCCTCCCACATTCAACGCATCTCGGTCTCGCCCGACGGGCACCAGGTATTCACCTCCGACACCGAAAAACCGCGACTCGCGATCCTGAGCGCTGAATCCCGCAAGGTCGAGCACTGGATCGAATTGCCTGGAACTGGCTACGGTTCGGCCCCTAGCTCGGACGGAAAATGGTTGTTGATTGCTATCCCGAACGCGAACCAGGTGGCCGCCATCGACCTGCACACCCAGAAGGTAGCGCGGGTGGTTGAGGTGCCGCCTTCCCCGCAAGAGGTTCTCATCCGGCCGGATGGGAAAGTAGCCTATGTCTCCTGTTCCGATCGCCGGCAAGTGGCGGCCATCGACCTCGCCGGCTGGAGCGTACAGCTGATCGATGCCGGAGCGCAGGCGGACGGGTTGGCCTGGGCCAGCAGTTCAAGCGCCGAACAGGGCTCTCGGCGCCTCGAGCAAGGCACGAGAGGCTTTTAGGCATTTCTCCCGAGCAGGTGGGCACAGCCACTCAAGGCAGAAGCAGGAGCTTGCCGGTGGTTTTTCTGCCCTCTAGATCGCGATGCGCCTGGGGGGCCTCGCTCAACCGATAGGTGTGCTCGATGCGCAGTTGCAATTTGCCTTGAAGAATCATTCGAAACACAGCTTGAGCGCGCGCGGTCAACTCGAAACGACTCATCACATAATGCTGCAGGGAGGGACGGGCCAACACCAGCGACCCTTTCTGGGTAAGGAGGATGGGGTCAAAGGGGGCCACGGCCCCACTCGAACCGCCATAAAGCACCATCATACCCCGGGGTCGCAGCACATTTAGACCCTTTAGAAACGTCTCCCGCCCGACCGAATCGTAGACTACGTCAACCCCTCGTCCATCGGTTAGGCGCTTGGTCTCAGCCTCAAAATCGGCTTGGGTATAAAGAATGATCTCGTCGGCTCCGGCCTGGCGGGCAAGATCGGCTTTTTCCTTGGTGGAAACCGTGCCGATCACTCGCGCGCCCAGCTGGTGCGCCGTTTGCACGAGCAAGCGTCCTACCCCCCCGGCGGCGGCATGAATCAATGCCGTCTGTCCTTCTTTCAGCGGGAAAGTGTCGTTGACCAAATAATGTGCGGTCATTCCTTGCAGCAAGGCTGCGGCCGCTTCCCGTCCGCTCACGCCAGAGGGAATTGGCACTAGACGATCGGCCGCAACCGCGGCATACTCCGCATAAGCACCCAGCACCCCGGTATAACCGACGCGATCCCCCACTTTGACAGACTGGACTTCCGCGCCCACCTCGCTTACCGTGCCGGCCGCCTCCTGCCCATCGATGAATGGTATCTCCGCCTTGTAACGTCCCTCGCGATAGTAAACGTCGATAAAGTTCACTCCCGCAGCCTCTATCTTGATAACCGCCTCGTGAGGCTTGGGTTTAGGAATCTCGAGATCCACGGTTTCAAGGGCCTCTGGCCCTCCCGTTTGGCGTACCTGTATGGCTTTCATGCTCAAGTTGGATTCGGTGGCAGACAAAAAGGTGCGGAATTGCCAGGTGGGCAAAGCGGCATCAATTTAGAAGTGCGAGGAAGCCATTCCGCATTTAAAATGCGCTCGGCGCATCAATCCTCGGTAAGCCAGGTCAGGGCGGCCTCGCGAGTCTCGAAGACCGGGAATTCACGCCGCGAGAAGCTCTTTAGGTTCTCGTAGAAAACATGCGGGAGCGTCTCGGCGCCAACCCAAGCCGATTTCTTAATGTAAGGCCGATCGAAGACCGCGGACTCCTTCATGGCACGAACCGCTTCTCGATCAAACACCGCTCCGCTGAGATCAGCCAAAATGAGAACCGAATCGCGTGGCTGGGCGGTCACTACCGTAGGGACTGCCCGAGCGATCTCGAGCACTTGAGCGGCCGAGCAGTTCGAGAGGTCAACCAGAAGCACTTTTTTGCCGTTGCGCGTAAGAAATTGGATGCGCTCATTCATCGGCCATCGACAGCAATCTTGATCGTTCACCGGGAGATGGGAACAACACCGCTCGAGACCCTGATTGTCCCCGCCTCAGGTCCTCGCCCGTTCTTCCTTCTCTGGTCCCCATTGTCTCAAAAATTCTTACCTTGTTAATCCACCAACCGCGAGCGTCGGGGTGGATGCGGGCATCGCCCGTAGCGGAAAGAGTCAAGTGGGGCTTGCGCCAGCTTGGGCTTCGCTGCTCCCCGGCCTAAACTCCGTCAACCACCGAGTTCCGCAATGTCCCGATTCCTTCGATCGTGACCTCGACGATGTCCCCCGCCCGAAGCGGCGCCACACCCTGCGGCGTACCCGTGGCGATCAGATCTCCGGGCCACAAAGTCATAATCTGTGAAATGTGGCGAATGGCAACGTCCAGGGGGAAGATGAACTCACGGGTATTGCCTTGTTGGCGAAGCTCACCGTTGACTTTGGTTTGAACTTCAACCCCCGACCAGGGATCGGGCGCGTCGGAGATGAGTGGCCCCACCGGACAAAAACTGTCAAAGCCTTTCGCCCGCGTCCACTGGCCGTCTTTCTTCTGCAGGTCGCGCGCGGTCACATCGTTTAAGCAGGTGTAGCCGAGAAGGTAGGGGCGGACATCTTCATCGGGCTGTAACCTCCGACAGCGTCGCCCGATCACGACCCCTAACTCACCTTCAAAATCAACGCGGGCTGAAGCACCCGGTCGTACAATCGTGCCTCCTGGATCGAGCAGAGACGAGGGCGGCTTCAAGAAGATCAGCGGCTCGGCGGGCACCTCGTTCCCCAATTCGCTTGCGTGCTCACGATAATTTCTCCCTACACAGACGATCTTCGAGGGTTCGACCGGGACACGCAGATTCGCCTCCTTGACTATCACGCCGCATCTTTCACCCTCCACAAACGCTCGCGCCACGTTACTCGTGGGAAAAACTGAGAGCGCTCGGGTAATCGTCTCCTCGCCAGAAACCGATTCGACCCAACCAAATTGCACCGTACCCGCCCGTTCAAAGCGACAAATTCTCATGTTCAATCACGAACATCAACTTCAGATGAACTGCAGTTCAGATTAACAAAAATTTCCCGACGGGATAGGAACATCAATTCGCATCTCGCACAATCTTTCGACCAGATGCTCGCGCGCGGCGCCCACTACGATCTGCTTCCCGTTCAGCCCGCGCAAGAAAAGACCGCGCTCGTCGGGGTCAACAAAGTCGAAGCCAAGCAAAGCGCTCGAGCGAGCGCCTTCGCAAAGCTTTCGTCCTGATTGCCAACCGCATCAGGGCGCGGGCGTGCTTTCGCTGGCCTCTTCGGAACGGGGACTCTCATTATCACGCACATCCAGGGCGGAGACGGAATAGAAGTACTGCTTCCCGAGAGTGATGTCAGGATCTCGATAGGCCGAGGCACGAACCACTTCCTGATTGAGTTTGACGAACGGCTTATCAGGCTCCCGGCGATAGACGTTATATCCAGCTAAATCGGCTTCGCTGTTGGGTGTCCACACCAGGTCAATCGAAGCTTTGTTCGCGCTGGCGGAAAAAACTGCCTGGAGACCAGTAGGCGTGGCTGGTGGAAATACATCATTGGTTGAGAGCCGTTTCGGTTCGCTATCTTCGCCGTCAACCTGTTCGTCAACTCTGGCTCCGGTTGCGATAACCGTAACCACCCTCACGCCATACTGGTAAGTTTTCTCCCAATCGAAGCTTCGATCGACCATCGCCGGGGGACCTGGTCGGTCTAGAGGTAGATCGCCCACGATGGTTTCAGGACCGGCCTCACTCTCGCGACGGTAAACGCGGTAGACAAAACGTAGATTGGAAATGCTGGGAGCGAGGACCGGCTCCCAGGAGAGCTTCACTCCGTCCGCTTCAATTTCAGCTTTGAAATTGTGTGGCGGCCGAAGGGTGGGAGCGGCAGGAATGGAAACTTGGTTAGAAGGGCCGGCCGTCTTCCCGTAGGAGTTAACCACGCTCACGCTGTAGAGCAAGCTGTCGCTTGCATGCTCACGCTCAAAGTTAGTTGAGAGTTGATCGGTGTAGGCGGCCTCTGGTTTCGCCGTGCCGCTGTT
>JAFAPG010000348.1 GCA_019247235.1 Acidobacteriota bacterium | reverse complement strand
AAGATGAGCGGATTTTCTGCCCGTACTTGGTAGAGGAGCCCGGCAAAGATTCTCACCAATAACGATGCACATCCAAGTCCGACGACGAGGCCAAGCAAAACCGTCGACAGCACTTTTGTTAAAATCAATCGGATGACTGCAAGCTGTGTTGCTCCGAGCGACATCCTAACTGCAATTTCCCGGGTGCGATAGGCAACCGATTGGCTCAAGACTCCATAGATTCCTATCGATGCAAGCACTAAGGCCAGGGCGGCAAAGCCACTAAGCATAAGCGTACGAAATCGTGGCTGCGCTTGGAGCTCGGACACACTTTCCTCCATCGTCTTTAAATTGGCCAGGGTAACGTCGTTCGCGAGCAACAAAGGTCGTTGCTCAACCGCATTGGCCAAACCCTCCGGCTTTCTCTCGGTGCGGACGAACAACGACATCGATAGCGGCGGTTCCTCAACCAATGGCCGGTAGACGGCCGGGGCGACCACATAACCCATTTCCTGAAAAACTGTGGTCGTCTTTACATTCCCGACCACGCCCACGATGCTCATCCAGGGTCGGGGGTCTTCGGGCAAGCCCAGCTTGATTGCGTGGCCAATTGGATCCTCATTGGGAAAGTATTGGTCAGCGAGGGCCTGGTTGATCAGGGCCACGGATGGCGTGGTGGGGCGATCGCGGGTATCAAAGGTTCTTCCACGCAGCAGCGGTATCCCCATGACCTCCAAAAAATGATCGTCGATGGTTTCACTGGCCACGTTGTGCTGAGCAGTCGCGCGCTCGAATGTTCTACCCTGGACGGCCAAAACGTTGCTCCCGGTCAGATAAAGAGTTGAGCCGAATGACACCCCCTTCACCCCGGGAATTGCAGCTAGCTGGTCGCGCAATTGATCGAAGAACTGAATCCTTTGAGCTGGGTCGCTGTAGTTTTTTGCCAACAAACGCAATGACCCAACCAGCAGATGATCGGTGCGGAAACCGAGAGGCGCATGGGCCAACCGTTCGAGACTTTGCATGAGCAGACCGGCTCCGGTTAAAAGAATCAGCGAAAGAGCGATTTCACAGGCAATCACAAATGATTGTGCCCCGGAAAATTTTGTCAGAGGATGGGGATTCCTGCTCCCTGCCTTTAACGCACGATGCACATCGAGGCGCGACGCCTTCCACGCCGGCACCAGCCCGAATAAGACTGCTGACAGCAGTGTCAAAGTTGCGGCAAACGCCAGTACCTGCCAATTGAGCTCCACGGAATTGCCGGGGGGAAGTTCAATCGGGTTCTTCGCATCGAAAATTCGTATGACCGCAACTGCCAGCCCTATGCCCAGGCACGCACCCGCCAAAGACAGTAATGTACTTTCAAGCAAGAGTTGACGAATGAGCCGTTTTCGCCCGGCGCCGAGCGAAGCTCGAACTGCGAACTCCTTTTCCCGATTCGCGCCCTGCGCCAGAAGCAGGTTAGCCACATTAACACAAGCGATCATAAGAACCAGGAAAACTGCGGACAGCAGGAGTAGCAATGCCGTACGCAGATTGCGGCCCGCTAACCAGGTAAACTCGGACTGCAAATCTAGCACGACCGGCACTGCTTGAGGCAGCACAAGATTTCGCGGGGCTTCCCGCAGAATATTACGTTCCAGGATTTCCAGTTCGGATTCCGCTGAGCCACGGTTGATTCCGGATTTCAAACGTCCAAAAACGCCGGTCTGGGACCGCCAGGCATCCTTTGCGAATGGACTATTCGGAGTAACCAGAGTCCACAAGGCGGTTTGGACGGGATAGAAGGAGAAGTCTCGAGGCATGACCCCGACCACTCGGCAGTCACGTTGATTAAGGGCAAGCGTCTGCCCGACGACGTCGTGGGGCGCTCCGAGCCGGGTTTGCCAAAAGTTATGCGAGAGTACGAGTGTGCAGTCTTGCGCGAGATCCTGCCGCTCAAAGGTGCGGCCCATGGCCGCCGAGACATCGAGCATGGAAAAGAAGTCTACGGTGGCGGGAATGGCTAGGACATTTTGGGCTCGTCCTCTCCAAACGAGTGGCGTATCGCTCGTCGCCCAGCTCAGGGCCGCCAGTTTTTCAAAGCTGCGGCTATTGTTCTGCCATTCTTCGAACTCGCGATAAGTGTCAAACCACTCCCCGGTGTTGCGATGCTGATCGCTACTTTGCCAGACCACAACCAGACGATGGCTGTCGCGATAGGGCAATGGCCGCATGAGCACCGCATTTACCATGCTGAATACCGCCGCGTTGCCGCCAATCCCGAGCGCGAGCACCAGAATGATAACCGCCACCTGCGCCGGTTTGCGGGTGAATAAACGCAAGGCAAAACGGGCGTCCTGAAGCAGGCTTTCGAAAGAAGGTAGCGTCAATCGATCTAGATACGCTTGCTTTGTCTTCTCGAGCCCGCCTAATTTCCTGATGGCTTTCCGGCGGGCTTCATCGAGAGTCATGCCGGCACGCACACTCTCATCGATATGCAGCTGGAGGTGAGACTCGAGTTCCCGGTCGAAGTCTTCCACGGCTCCAGGCCGACCCAGCACCCCGGCCAGGCGCTTATAAAAAGCTCGAACTCTGCTCATCGCGCATCTCCAGCCGGTGATAGAAAGCGCGCCACAATCGCGGTCGTCTGTTCCCAGTCGCGTTGCTCGCGCTGAAGCTGCTTCCTGCCTCTCGGGGTGAGTTTGTAGAACTTGGCTTTGCGATTGTTTTCCGACAAGCCCCAGTCGGAGGATATCCAGCCTTCTTGCTCCAGTTTGAGCAACCCGGGATAGAGTGTCCCATAGTTGAGAAGAAGCTTATTACCGCTGGTTTGCTCGATGCGTCGGGCAATGCCATATCCATGCAGCGGCCCCATGGTCTCGAGCGTCTTCAGCACCATCAGCGCTAAGGTACCTTGCCAAATATCAGTTTTGTTGCCCATCGCTGCTCTCTTATGGGTTACCCATAGGAAATACTGGCACGCTTTAGAGAGGAATACAAGAGTGGATAAAA
>JAFAPG010000100.1 GCA_019247235.1 Acidobacteriota bacterium | reverse complement strand
TAACTCACCTTCCAGCTAAATTCAAGTGACTCCTGTAACCCCTGAGACTCTCGCCAGCTTCCCTTTAGAAACCCAAAATTCACGGAAGGTTTCACCACAGCCTTTGCTGGCAAATCACCTTGCATGCTGCTAGTTGCTGTTTCCACGGAGGAACTGTAAGTAAGTGTGCGTGATCCACTCAGGGCGCGTAGAATCGGTTCCCCATGTGGGCGCGTAAAGCCCTGTAGCAAGGCATGCCCCTGACGGAGAGTAGGAGAAATGAAAGCGATGGAAGCGATGAAAATTTCGAGTGGCACCAAATGGGAGCCGCTAGTTGGCTATTCGCGCGCGGTGCGGGTTGGCCAGTACGTGCATGTTTCTGGTACGACGGCAACCAACGAGGATGGCAGCCTTGCCGCTCCCGGCGACGCCTATGGCCAAACCGTTCGCACCTTGGAAAACATTGGCAGGGCGCTCGAAAAAGCGGGAGCGAGTTTCAAGCACGTGGTGAGGACGCGTATTTATGTAACCGACATCTCTAACTGGGAGAAGGTGGGCAGAGCGCACGGGGAAGTGTTCGGAAACATTCGCCCCGCGACCTCCATGGTTGGCGTTGCCGCCTTGGTAGCGCCGGAAATGCTGGTCGAAATCGAGGCCGACGCGTTTATTGGAGAGAACTGAGAGCCGAGGCCTGAAAGGATGCCCTCGACGGCGCGAGGGCATCTTCGCAGGTTGATCTTTGACGGTTTGAAATCGGGGGCGGTAAGTTATTTCTTTGGGGCGATGGCGTCTTTGGCGGCTTTGGCCACGCGGAACTTCACGACCGTCTTGGCTTTGATCTGGATGGGCTCACCGGTCTGGGGATTGCGTCCGACTCGGGCCTTGCGATGGGCTTTTACCAACCGCCCAATACCAGGAACGACAAAGATGCCGTTCTTTTTAGTTTCTTTGATTGCAGTGTCTGCCAAATTCTCGAGAAATGAGGCCGCGGTACGGTTGTTGGCCCCCACCTTCTCCGCCAAGTGACGGACTAGTTGCGTCTTGGTCATGCCAGCTGCCATGAATCCTCCTCCTCATTACAAAATTAAGTTTTTCCTGCCGATTGCCGAGCTATATTAATACTCGCCGCCTGTGAAAAACCAGCAAAATAACCGCATTTTATGCGGGTTTTCGTGCTGCGAATCAAGAAACATCGCCAAAATCGCCGCTCTGAGCGCGGCTCGAGAAAGAAGCACTCGTCAGACCAGGCCCAAGGTCATAGCCTCGGCGTGGCATAATAAAAATTTGGGGGGTTTGCTTTGAGCTGCGCCATCTGCGAACGACGCAAACAGAAGCGATTCTGTCCGGCCGTGCACGGACGCATCTGTCCGCAATGTTGCGGCGAGCAGCGAGAGGCGGTGCTCGACTGCCCCAACCAGTGCATCTACCTGCAACAAGCGCGTGAGCATGAACGCGGACGCTTCATCGAGCAAGTGGGCTCGGCCCAGGTCTTTGGCCGAATCGAAATCGACGAGCACTTCCTTCACCAGCACGAGCCCTTGATTTTGGGTTTAAGCTACGCCCTTGCCAAAAGCGCCCGAGCCGACCACGCGATCCGCGACCCCGATCTGATTGCCACTTTGCAGTCTCTAGCTCGACGCTATGAGATGTTGACCGAGTCCGGATTACACTATGAGCAGCCCATTACCAGTTTGGCCGGCCAGACAATCGCCTCCGACTTTGAGGAAAGCATTCGGGAGTACCGTGCTGCCGAGCAGAAGCACTTAGGCTACAGTCGATTGCGAGATTCCGAGATCTTTTTGGTGCTGGTGGTGCTCCTGCGCATTGCCTACTCCCATACCTCGGGGCGCCCGAAATCGCGAGGCTTTACCGAATTTCTCTTCCGCCAATTCCCCGAAGAACCACTCATTCGATCCGCTGCCGGCGAAGCCAGCCGCCTGATCGTCCCCTAACGCCTAATCGTCCCTTGCCGCGTGGCTGTCCATGGGCGTTCGGGCGCTCACGCGGGGGAGATCTTTTTTACTTTTTGTCCCTGGGGAAGGGCATCGCGCAACTCGCGCATGGTGCGCCGTAACACGGGATGACGCGCATCGGGCGCGATCTCCACCATGGGCTCGAGTACGAATCGGCGCTCATGCAGACGGGGATGAGGAACGCTGAGCGCGGGAAGGTCAATGATCGAGGTGCCAAATAATAAAACATCGATGTCGATCGTGCGTGGTCCCTTGGCCTCAATGCGCTGCCGCCCCAGGCTGCGTTCTAGGTTGAGAATTCCCGAGATCAACTGGCGAGGCATCTTCTCGGTATCTAATTTCACCGCGCAGTTCAAAAACCAGGGCTGCGAAACTAGCTCGAGCGGCTCGGTCTCATAGAAAGAAGAAACCCGCACGATCGTACCCAGGTGGGCGAGGTTCTGAATCGCCGTGCGGAGGTTGTGCCCTCGGTCCCCGAGGTTTGATCCGAGCGAGAGATAGACGATCTTGTGCACCTAATCACTGTAACCAAGATGGTGACCGATTTCGACGTCACCGGGTAGGGTAGGCGCAGGCCAGAATCTAGCTTGAGACTTGCCGGAATTGGGTGGCCGGCGGCATGGTTTGACTAACGTATGCTGCCTATCGAACTAAGAATTGACCGGGCACGACGACTGCTCAGAATGATCGAGCAGGACCGGCCCCTGCTGGCGATGCGCGTGGCACCGCTTTCGCTCGAACAGCAGAATTCCGTGAAATCCTATGCCGAGCTGCTCGAGGTACGTACCCGGGCCGAGATTCAAAGACTGCTTAAAGAGCAGAAATTCACGCCACCGAGCGATTGACTCGCGCGTCTGGGCGCCTCAGGCCAATAGTGGCCGCGCTGGCAAGGCCGAGGAGAGCGAGCTTTGCTTGCTTTCCTCTTCCACCGTTGTTTCTTCCCACAGACTCTGGTCGCGGAGCAGACGCGAGACCAGTGCGGTGTGCATGGCGTGACCGGCACGATCGGCGACCACTCGGCCGAGAATTTGCCGACCCACTAAGGCCAGATCGCCGATAAGATCAAGAATTTTGTGGCGTACGAATTCATCCGAGAAGCGCAAGGGAGGATTAATCAGCCCCTCTCGCGTGAGGATCAGCACGTTTTCGCTCGAGGCCCCGCGAATCAGCCCCTGTTGGCGCATGGCTTCGGCTTCATGCACGAAACCGAAGGTCCGTGCCGGGGCGATGCCGGAAACATACTGTCCATTGGTGAGCTCAAGCTCGTGTGCCTCTTGTCCGATCAGGGGATGAGAGAAATTGATGGAGTAGGAAACCGAGTAGCGATCGGAAGGATAAAGAGCAATGAACTTATTCCCTTCGCGCAGTTCAATGGCCCGCAGAATTCGCAGGTAACGCCGCGCACGACGCTGCTGGCGGAGGCCGGCGCGCCGAATCAACTCAACGAAGGGTCGCCCACTGCCATCGAGGATGGGAAGCTCGAGATTGTCGAGCTCCACTATGGCATTGTCAATTCCCATGCCCACAAAGGCGGAGAGCAAGTGCTCCGTGGTAGAGATCAGCACGCCTTTCTTCATCAAGCTGGTAGCGTAGCTGACGCGAGCAACGTTGCGGCTGATGGCTTCGACTTCAAACCCGTCGAGATCGGTGCGACGAAAGATGATTCCCGTGCCCACCGCGGCTGGCAGGATCCGCAATGCAACCGGGGCGCCCGAATGTAGACCAATACCACGACACGCGACCGCCGACCGGATTGTTTGTTCGAGAATCAGAACTCTTTCCTCTTGGTAAGGGTAAAACCGGCCGGCCAAAATGCGTATGTGGCAAATTAGCCACACCATCAAGGGTCAGAGCGACAACGGCGATAGAGTTAATCCATGTGTTCACTTAAGCTTACCGACGCGCCTGGCGGATCGGCTCAGGCGCAGGGTGTTACATACACCGTCACTATCGTAGGAGTTTCCTCAGTGATGTTTAGCGTTTGCCGTTCCCGGATCAAACAGGCCGTCGCTGAGCGACTGGTTGTAGTTGGCGGAGGTGAGAAATGATTGCGCTGCCATGTCTCCGTTAAAGGTGCGGGTAATATCGTAGGGGGTCATGATGCCATCGACACGGCGGTAGTTGTCGTAAATCTCTTCCTCGAGGTTGCGCTGCCGATCAACCGGATCACGCCAAGTGAAGCTTTTTTTCACCGGCAGGTGGGTATTAACGTCGAAGTTGATGGTTACGCCCTCGTTCTTGGCGTTCATAATGGTAACCTGCTCGGTCTCTTTTTGCGCTGCTACCGTCTGCCCGTCATAAAACAGTGCCAGTCCGGGCTCGTTCAACCACTGACGCAGCACGATCTCAAGTGAGAAGTGACGTCGCCGAAGATAAGGAGCCAGTTCTTCCTTCTCATCCAGATTGCGAACGCCGCGAAAGGTGATCTCGTAGCCTTTGTCTCCGCTGAACAGCTCGATCACGTCGCGTTTTTTGGTGAGCTCGATGCGATCCTTGTCGGGAAACTTCTTGAATCGCCAGAACAGGGTGCCCACGCTATTGGCTTCTCCGTGGTGAAAGCTGTAGCTGCGCCCCTCAAACGTCATGTTTTGCCAACCCAGGTAGGCGGCTCCGCCGAGCGCCTGAATTCCCTCGTCGATGATGGCCTTGGCCTTAGTGGCGTTCTCGGGTTGATTGGGCGCGTTTTGACTCGTAGCCGAGGGCGCCACGGGGGCTTGACCGCCGAAGAGCGCGGTTAACAGTACGGTTAAGAGCACCCAGCTGAGGGCATTGTTCATCTCCTAATCATACTTAGACGCGCCATGCTCTGCTCTTAAGCGCGCCCTGTTCGGCCAACCGATTCGCTCCAGGGAATCAGGCTCGCCATCGCCTCTGTGTCCTGCTGTGCAAAACCTCTCAACTTTTGTCTTCTATCCCAATCGGAATGAAGTTATAGTGAGGTTGCTCAGCGATTTCCACGACAACGATCCCTGTTGATGGCGCGAAAGACGGAAGCCACCATCCAGGAAGAGTTGTACTCCACAGCCGACGATCAGGCACGGGAAGAGATAGATGACGCCCGCCTTATCGACTTGGACGTGGAGAAGGAATCGCCTTTTTTGCGCGGACAAAAGCGGGTTCCCGCTCGCCGCAGTCCCTTACCGAAGAAAACCGCCTCTCGTCTTCTCCATTCACTGCTCGCGATCTCGATTGCCGCCCTGGGCTTCGCCTTCCTAGCTGGTATCTATCAGTATGGCCAGCATTCCTGGCGATTTCGCCTGGAATCGAGCGACAACATGGAGATGGCCGGGCTGAGCAATGTGACCCGGGCGCAAATCATGGAGGTTATGGGCGGCGACATTGGTCGAAACGTCTTCTTCATTCCCCTTGACCAAAGGCAAAAACAACTGGAGCAGATTCCTTGGGTCGAGTCCGCGAGCGTTTTACGTTTTGCTCCCAATCGCCTGCGCATTGAAATTCACGAGCGCACGCCGGTGGCATTTGCCCGCATTGGCTCGAGGATCATGCTGGTCGATGCCGGGGGGGCCCTGATGGAGCTCTCCCTCAAACGAAAGTATTCCTTTCCGGTGGTGGTGGGCATGAATGCCAGCGAGCCCACCGCTAGCCGCGCGGGGCGAATGAAGATCTACAACCAACTCATCCGTGAGCTCGATTCAAGCGGTGCCCGTTACTCTGAGGATCTCAGCGAAGTCGACCTGGCGGATTCTGAAGACGTGAAAATACTCACCAATGACCCGGGCGGCGAGGTGCTGATTCATCTGGGATCGTCAAATTACTTAGAGCGTTTCAAGATTTATATCGCCCATTTGAGAGAATGGCGACAGCAGTTTCTGCGCCTAGAGTCGGTCGACTTACGCTACGAGCGGCAAATCATCGTCAATCCGGATCGGCGAGGTCTCGAAGCCCAAACCCCCATGTCGCGAGCGGCGGCCAAGGCCGCGCTCTCGGCGGGGGTAAAGCCGGCGGCGCTCGAGAGTCGGCTGCTGACGAAAGCGCCCGTGCACGCCGCGCCTCTGAAGCCTACGGCCTTAAAGCATGCCGAAAGGCAGCTGGCCGGGAAAAAAGCACGCCTCAGCACGCCTCAGCACTGGCATAAGCCAACCGCTCCCCCATCGCACCTGCCGAGCCTGCCAGCCTCCCCGGCCCTCGGTTCTCCTCGCCCCCTGTTGTCTCCAAAACCTAGTCCAGCCATTTTGAAAGGATCGGAAAGCCGTTAACGATGCCCAAGCCACACACCAGTTTTCTGACCGTGATCGATGTGGGAAGCGCCAAGACTTGCGTACTCGTGATTGAGCTGATTGAAACCGGCCTGCGTTACCGCGGCCACGGACTCGCCGATTCGCGGGGCTCGCGTAAAGGCATCATTGTGGATCTGGAAAAGGCCGTGGGCTCCATTCAAAAAGCTGTCGAGCGGGCCGAAGATAGTGCCGGCTTTCCTATTGAGCACGCCATGTTAGGAGTGGCGGGGTCGCATATTCGTGGAATTAATACGCACGGCGGCCTGGTCTTCAATCGCCCTCGGGAGATCGGGCGCGAGGAGATTCGCCAGGCGGTCGATAAGGCGCGCGGCATTCCTCTGCCGCCGGATCGCGAAGTGCTCCACCTCTTGCCCCAGGAATTCATGCTCGATGATCAGCCCGGAGTGCACGATCCCTTGGGCATGATCGCCACCCGCCTTGAAGTTCGCGTGCACATGATCTCGGCTGCTACCTCTGCCACCCAGAACGTCATCACCGCGGTAAACCGCGCCGGCGTCCACGT
>JAFAPG010000872.1 GCA_019247235.1 Acidobacteriota bacterium | reverse complement strand
AGGGCAATATTTATTGCAGTTTCCCGGGCAAAAAAGAAGGGACAAATGGAGACGCTCTCGAAGGACCTCGAAAAAGTCTCTACGGTGATTGTGGCGACCTATACGAAACTCACCGTTGCCCAGGATTACGAGCTGCGAAAAGTGCTGCGCAGCTCTGGGGCGAAGTATGCGGTGGTCAAAAATACGCTGGCCGAGCGGGCCGCTAAAGGGACGAAGGCTGAGGCGGCGCTACAAGGACTCTCGGGGGTCACCTCGATCGCTTATACCGAGGGGGATCCAATCGCACTGGCGAAAGCGCTTTCCAAGTACGCTAAAGACAACCCGGATTTCACCTTTAAGACTGGCGTGGTTGACGGGCGTGTGATCTCGACCAAAGAAATCGAGTCGCTGGCCACCATGCCTTCGAAGGAAGAGATCTTCTCGAAGCTGTTGTTCCTGGTGAATGCTCCCGCCCAGCGGCTGGTTACCGCTCTCAACGCCGTCGGTCGCGACCTGGCCGTGGTGCTGAATCAGGGAGTGGAGAAGCAGAAGTTTGCTGGTGACGCTCCGGCCGGCGTCTGAGACCCTGCCGGAATGGCGAAATTGCCGCGAGGTCGGGCATGGCTGAAGCAAGCAGAGCCGGCCCAATCCTCGGGCGCAAGGTGAAATCAACCCGGATCGGTACACGTCCGGGGGCAAGAATTCAAAACTCAATGGAGAACTGAAAATGGCCGATTTGCAGCAGTTGGAAGAACAGATAGTGGGGCTGTCGTTGCTCGATGCGGCGCAGCTGGTCAAGAAACTGGAAGAGCGGCTCGGGGTTTCAGCTGCCGCCGCCGCCCCGGTTGTGGTAGCCCAGGGCGGAGCCGCAGGCGCCGGAGCAGGAGCCGCTCCAGCCGAGGAAAAAACTGAGTTTAGCATCGTCCTCAAAGAAGTAGGCGCCAATAAGATCAATGTCATCAAGGCGGTGCGTGAGGTGACCAGTCTGGGGTTGAAGGAAGCCAAAGATCTGGTCGATGGCGCACCAAAAACCGTCAAAGAGGGCGTCTCGAAGGAAGAGGCCGAGAACATCAAGAAGAAGTTCACCGAAGCCGGTGCAACCGTTGAAGTTAAGTAAGCCGACCGCGGGCGGATGAAAAAAATCATCCGGCCTAAGGGTGGGTGACTGGCGAAGTGAGAGAAGTAGTGCTATGATGTTGGTAACAGCACCGCTTCCCACTTCATCCAGGTGAGCGGCTCTCCACAATTTCACGGGGAGCGGAGAGAGGCCGCGCAACACGGGTTAGCAAACTGTCCTGCGGGCGGCGGGACGGGAACAGGCAGACTGGCGCGAAACAGACAAAATTCAATCGGCCATGCGCTTCACGCGGCGCCTGAGGGAGGCGTTGTCCCTGAGGGCGCATTGGTGTGTCTCTACGATTATCTCTCCCGGGCGTAACCGGGTACGGCTGAGGTGCCCGCGCATTCCGCAGTGACTGAGCCGTCGTGCTGTCGAGAAAAGTTTGGAGTACTCCGAAATGTCGAAAAAGAACGGATTCCGCAAGCGCTTTGATTTTTCCAAGATTCCAGCAACTATCCAGATTCCGAACCTGATCGAGGTGCAGAAGCGTTCTTATGAGCGCTTCCTGCAAATGGACCGTCTGCCGAGCGAGCGCGATGATGGTGGCCTGCAGTCCGTGTTTCAGTCGGTTTTTCCCATCAATGACTTTCGCAACGTATCGCAACTTGAATTTGTCGATTACTCGATCGGCAATTGGGAATGTAAGTGCGGACACCTGAAGGGCCTGCACCACCTGCGGACCACCTGTAAGAACTGCGGCTCGACCGTCATCACCGATCCCTTTCATCCCGGTGATGTGCTTTGCCACCGTTGCGGAACTTACAACGCGAACACCCCAGACTTCTGCAATAAGTGCGGTGACCCGGTCGGTCTGCAATTGAAATACGATGTCGCCGAATGCGAAGAGCGAGGCATGACCTACTCGGCCCCTTTGAAGGTCACCATGCGGCTGACGATTTTTGACAAGGATGCCGAGACCGGGAATCGCTCGATTCGCGATATCAAGGAGCAAGAGGTGTTCTTTGGTGACGTTCCCTTGATGACCCAGAACGGCACGTTCATCGTCAATGGAACCGAGCGGGTGATCGTCAGCCAGCTACACCGCTCGCCGGGTGTGTTTTTTGAGACCGCCAACAATCGCACCTACTTCCTGGGAAAGATCATTCCCTACCGGGGTTCGTGGGTGGAGTTTGAATACGACCAAAAGAACGTGCTCTACGTGCGCATTGACCGTAAGCGCAAGTTCCTAGGCACGATCTTCCTCCGGGCTCTCGGCTTGCGTTCGAGCGAGGATATTTTGCGGACCTTCTACAGCGTGGATCGGCTGGTGATCCGCGATAAGAAGCTCTACTGGACGCTTGATCCCACGGGCGAGAAGCCCACCAATCTGATTGGCATGAAGCTGGCCCACAGCATCAAGTCTAAGTCGGGCGAGGAGATTGCCCACTCCGGACGCAAGCTGAACCCGGCTATTCTCAAGGAGATCCAGAAGGCCAAAATCACCGACATCGAGGTCGATGTCACCGATCTTGAGGGAGCCTGGGCGGCCGCTGACATCGTCGACACTACGACCGGCGACGTCCTGCTAGAGGCTAATTCTGAGCTGACGGGCGATAAGCTTGCCAAGATTCTCGAGTCCGGCGTGGTCGAGATGAACCTCTTCTTTCCCGAGCGGGACGACGTAGGTACGGTCATCAGCCAGACCCTAAAACGGGACTCGGTGAAGACGCCGCAAGAAGCGCTGATTGAAATCTACCGCAAGCTGCGCCCCGGGGACCCGCCGACCCTCGATACCGCCACCGCGCTATTTCACGGGATGTTTTTCGATTCCCGCAAGTACGACTTTTCTCGGGTTGGCCGCCTGAAGTTCAACATCAAGTTGTTCGAGAATAGCGAAGCCACCAGTCTCGATAAGCGCACGCTTGATCCCGAGGATTTTTACGCCACCATCAAGTACCTGCTCAAGCTGCGCAAAAACATCGGCGCCGTCGACGACATCGATCACTTGGGCAACCGGCGCGTGCGAGCCGTCGGCGAATTGCTCGAGAACCAGTTCCGCATTGGTCTGGTGCGCATGGAACGCGCCATCAAGGAAAAGATGAGCGTGTATCAAGAGATGTCAACGGCCATGCCCCACGATTTGGTGAATGCCAAACCGGTGATGGCTGCGATCCGCGAATTTTTCGGATCCTCGCAGCTTTCCCAGTTCATGGATCAAACCAATCCCCTATCCGAGATCACGCACAAACGTCGGCTTTCGGCTCTTGGACCGGGTGGCTTGTCGCGTGAGCGCGCCGGCTTTGAGGTGCGCGACGTTCATCCCACCCATTATGGAAGAATCTGCCCGATTGAGACCCCCGAGGGACCCAATATTGGGTTGATTTCATCGCTCAGCTGCTATGCCCGGATCAACGACTACGGATTTATCGAATCACCCTATCGCCGAGTCAAGAGCGGCCGAGTGGTTGTTTACGTAAGCGTAGTCAACGCCGGAGATGGCGAGTTCAAGGCTGGAGACCACATCGAGAAGCACGAGGCCGAGCGCGTGAACGGGGAACTGCGGGAGCGGCGAAAACGAGCCGCGGAGCGCGAGCCTTACTCGTTCTATCTTTCTGCCTGGGAAGAAGACCGCCATGTGATCGCGCAGGCTAACGTCGAGCTCGACGACAAAGGCCGCATCGTTCAGGACCTCGTCAATGCGCGCAAGGCCGGCAACTTTGTCCTGGTTCCGCGGGACGAAGTCGATTACATCGACGTTTCACCGAAGCAGCTCGTCTC
>JAFAPG010000190.1 GCA_019247235.1 Acidobacteriota bacterium | reverse complement strand
TGTTCTGGCCTCCCGTACGGAAGGACTTCCGAAGGCGCTAATTGAGGCTATGGCGAGAGGGTTGCCGTGCATTGGCACCGCTGTTGGTGGGATCCCTGAGCTCCTGCCGAAAGAAGACCTGGTACCACCCAACGATCCGAAAACATTGAGTCTCCGGATCGCGGAAGTGGCGAAAAAGACGGACCGCAGAGTAAAGATGTCCGCGAGAAATGTTGCAGTCGCGAAGGAGTACCGCGCCAACGTTCTTCGGGAGCGAAGAATAGGCTTCTATCGGGCCCTGAAGAGCCGCAGTGCTGAGTGGTTGATGGCAAGGTCATTCGCCGAGACAGTTGCGAAGGATTGCTCATGACAATCTCTGGCGGCCGCTCAACGGCGTTCTACGCAAGAGCTTGGCTGATGTCCATAATCTATAGCAAGACGACTTCCCAGCCGTGATTGAGTGCCACTCCCATACCTTCGGTGATCATGAAATACGGCTTTAGGAACATCATCTACTGCACCCTAGCTTACGACCCTGCGATTCCATCTGGGGCTAATCGTCGCGCCAGGGAGCTGTGCACACGTTTTGATAGGCAATTCGGCGCAGCGTTCGAGCTCATAATTGCAAAGGGTAAGAGACCGCCAGGGCTGACTCGTGCTATGGTCCATGAAATCGATTACAAGCCGAAAAGCATACTCGGAAGATTGAGTGCAAAGAGGCAGATTGGACACATTCTTCGTTGCCATTCTCCGGCGATTTTCGTTAATGAATTCCTCCCCATTCCGTTCAGGTCAATTAAGGAGCATCTACATTTTCAAGTCGTCTACGATCTCAGGTACTTTACTGATAACCAGACATTGCGGCAGAGGCTGATGTACACGCTGCCCATCAAAGCACAATGGTCTAGGTCGGAACGGCTCGTGGCATGCAGCGAATTCACTAAGCACGAGTTGGTTCGGCTCTGTGGTTGCCGGCCCGAGAACATACTGATAAGCAATTTTGCGATCGATGGAAAACTACTTCAGCAGCCAGAATGGGAGCCACGCAAGGACATTGATATTCTTTTTGTTGGACACTTCGAGAAACGAAAAAATCACGCCAACCTACTCAGGGCTTTGGCCATTGTTGATAAAGGGCTACGGGTCGAGTTCATAGGAGTTGATAATGGACTAAAAACAGAACTCGAGCTCCTCGCGCGACAGCTCGGAATTTCGAATGTTCAGTTTCTTACGTTGAATGACGACCAGACGCTCTGGGATTATTACCGGCGCGCACGACTTTTCGTATTCCCATCCAACTATGAAGGGTTTGGCATTCCGCTCATTGAATCACTGGCGCTTGGGACTCCGGTTGCGTGTTCCGACATACCAGTGTTCAGAGAAATTGGCGGAAACCTGGTAGATTATTTCAACCAACATGATCCAGAGCACATGGCTGATGTTATCTCTAAGGCTCTCCACAACCCGCGAACTCCGTCTCGCAGAGAACTCCATGATGTTCTATGTCGTTATCTATGGGATTCAATATATGAATCCTTCGTGCATGACTTGCTAGCAGTCTCAGCGCCCGCTTAAGGCTTCAACACAGAACCACCTCGTTTAGCGTTCCTGCAATGTGTGTCAGTCCGTGTGACTGACCGTTAGGGCCAGTTTCCTTATGAGCCGGCCTTGGCAGCAGACCAGTAAATGTTGACCAATTCCCCCCGACAAGGCATTTGGAAAGGAGTTGCTACAGAGATGGAACACGCGATCTTGATCACAGGAGGAGCAGGCTTTATTGGTGTCAATTCAGCCCGCCGATTTCTGGCACGGGGATGGAAAGTGACTCTGCTAGATAACTTTTCAAGGGCCCATACGGACACCAATATAGCCATGCTCGATACAGAATATCCGGGCAACTTTAGAATCGTCCGATCTGATGTGTCACTCGACGTCGAGAGCCTTGAGGCAGAAATCCAGATCCACGATGTTGTGCTACATCTAGCGGCTCAGGTTGCGGTAACGACGTCGCTGGTCGATCCACGAAAGGATTTTCAGATCAACGCGTGGGGCACGTTCAATGTCCTGGAAGCCATTCGAAAATCGCCTCGTAGGCCATTCCTAATATTTTCATCTACAAACAAAGTGTATGGCGCCCTGACCCAGTACTCGCTGCTTGAAGACAGCAGCAGGTACTTGTTTGCACAACAGGAGCTAAACCAAAGAGGGATAAGCGAACAAGAAGTGCTTGATTTTCATTCCCCGTACGGCTGCAGTAAAGGCTGCGCGGACCAATATGTGAGGGACTATGCGAGAATTTATGGTCTCAGTACTGTCGTCTTCCGTCAATCTTGTATTTACGGCCGTTATCAGTTTGGAGTGGAAGACCAAGGATGGATCGCGTGGTTTGCAATTGCAGCACTTTCCGGTCAGCAGATAACCATTTATGGGGACGGCAAACAAGTTCGGGACATATTGCATGTCGATGATTTGACACGTTTGTACGCAGCGGCGATAGATCGTCAAGACAAGGTGTCAGGAAAAGTATATAACATCGGAGGTGGGCCGTACAATACTTTATCTATTAGAGATTTTATCTTGTTCCT
>JAFAPG010000150.1 GCA_019247235.1 Acidobacteriota bacterium | reverse complement strand
AGGTGCCATCCAGCTCGATCATGCGCTGATCGAGCGCGCGCTGATCGGCGGCATCGAAGTCGGCGAGCACTTCAGCGATCTCACCATTCACATGCTCGACTGCCTTGAGCACGCTCTTACCCAAATATTTCTGCTTGTCCCCATCTCGCAGCTCGACCGCTTCATGCTCGCCCGTCGAAGCACCGCTCGGCACGATGGCCCGTCCCATCGACCCATCTCTCAGCCTGACTTCCGCCTCAACTGTCGGATTGCCGCGGGAGTCCAACAGCTGGCGCGCGCGAATTGTGGAGATATGGGTCATAGATAAGTGCCTTTCTTTGTCGGGGCTCGTGCGGGTGTGATCGGCAGACGCAGCCGGGCGTCGATCTGCGGAAGCAAACATTGGCCCCATGGTGAGCGGCCCCATGCCGGGATTCGCTTTCGACATAATGCTTAGGAAACGAGCGATTATAAATGATCCAACCGTGTACACTTTGAGAGGCAATGAAAAATAGCACACAAACTCTTCGCCTGGGTTCTGCCGCTCCGCCGTTTAACCTCTCGGCCGCGAACCTTGAAGGCAGCTTCTCTCTCCGCGATTTGATCGCCACCGGTCCTCTGATTATCGAGTTTCTGCGCGGAACCTGGTGAGGCAACTGCCGCAAGCGAATGGCTCAGTTTGAGCTACAGAAAACAAATCTGACGGAGCTCGGCGCGCGCCTGGTTTACATCGCCGCTGAAAAACGGCATGGGCTTTGGCACCCGGCGAAGTACTTGGCCGAGAATCCCATTTCCTTCCCTTTCTTGTTGGACGAGGATCGCTCCGTGACTAAAGCTTACGGGTTATATCAGGGGCTCGCCGCCGATGCATTCAGAATCGCGCACCCTTCAACCCTGGTGGTCGCACCCAGCGGACAGATCGAGTACATCTATGTCGGTGCCGGACAGACTGACAGAATCGATACTCAGGCGCTGCTCGGCATCCTGCGCGACCGTGGTGCCGCATGCTCAAGCAAGAAGCACCTATGAGCGTGAGGCCTCCAACTCCTAGGCCTCAGCTGGTAACTGCTACAATGCACTCAGTTCCCTTTCGCCATGAAGTGTCCCTTTTGCGGCTTTGCCAATGACAAGGTTGTGGATTCGCGCGAGAGCAAAGAAGCCGAATCCATACGCCGGCGGCGCGAGTGCTTGAAATGCGAAAAGCGCTTTACTACCTATGAGCGAATTGATGAAATTCCTTACATGGTGGTCAAAAAGGATGGGCGCCGGGAAAAATTCGATCGTCAGAAAGTCCTGAACGGGTTGCTGCGAGCCTGTGAGAAGCGCCCGGTACCGATCAGCAAATTGGAGCAGATTGTGAATGAGGCTGAAGCTTTCGTCATCGAATCCCCAGAACGAGAGCGCAGGACCAGCGAAGTTGGTGAACTCATCATGAGTCGGCTACGACGCTATGACAAAGTCGCCTACGTGCGTTTCGCTTCTGTGTACTTGGATTTCAAGGATGTTCAGGAGTTCATGGCTGAACTGAAAGATCTGCTCAAGACTAAAGAGAATCCAGAACCACAGAGCAAGGGAGCGGCCAAACCGATCTGAAATTGTTGACCGCGACTTCGCTGGTCGCAGAAGTCGAGCCCTGAGCGAAGCAGGAATCCGTCTTCAGCCTTACATACCCCGAATGACTCATACAATCACATTAATCCCTGGTGACGGAATCGGGCCGGAGGTAATGCATGCAGTGGTCCGAATTCTCACCGCTACCGGAGTTAAGTTTGAATGGGAGACTGTACTGGCCGGGGCCGAGGCATTCGAGAAATACCGCGAGTACATACCTAAGGCTCTGACCGAGTCGATTGAGCGTACGCGGGTGGCGCTCAAAGGTCCCATTACGACGCCAGTAGGCGAGGGATTTGCCAGCATCAACGTACAATTGCGGAAGCAATTCGATCTCTATGCCAACTTTCGGCCCGTCCGCAACCTCCCGCACATCCCGACCCGCTACCCGGATATAGATTTGATTATCGTTCGCGAGAATACCGAGGGCTTGTACTCAGGCTTAGAGCACGAAGTTGTCCCCGGGGTTGTCGAAAGCCTGAAAGTCATGACCGAAAAGGCCTGCACTCGCATTGCGCGCTTCGCCTTTGAGTATGCGCGAAAAAATCAACGCAAAAAAGTTCACGCAGTTCATAAAGCCAATATTATGAAGCTTTCCGATGGTCTTTTCTTGCGCTGCTCGCGTAAGGTAGCCCAGGAATTTGCCGAAATAACGTATGGCGAGCACATTGTAGACAATACCTGCATGCAGTTGGTCATGAATCCCTACCAATATGATGTTTTGGTTATGGAGAACTTATACGGCGACATCATCTCGGATCTGTGCGCGGGGTTGGTGGGAGGCCTGGGGCTGGTTCCAAGCGCGAATCTGGGTGACCATTGTGCGATCTTTGAGGCTGTCCACGGCTCCGCCCCCGACATTGCCGGCCAGAATCTAGCCAATCCCACGGCGCTGTTGCGATCTGCCCTTCTCATGCTGCGCCACATCGGCGAGGCCAAGGCTGCCCTCCAAATACGCAATGCTCTAGAGGTAATTTATCGCCATCGTGATAAGCTCACCCGGGATGTAGGCGGTAAAGCTGGCACATCGGAATTTGCCGACGAACTGATCGCCGAGATGAACTCGCCCACTTCTCACTGAACAGGGCCTTGCTGCTGCATCTGTTTTCTCACCGCAGATACCCGCGACAATTACGGAAGTAACTGCTGAAGGCATCGAGGCATTCCGCTTGCTGGTTTACCCAAAGTACAATTCCGAGAGTGACAGCAGGATCATAGCCCCATGATTTGTCAGCGGCTGTACTCAGGCGGGCACCTCGGTTAGAAATGTCTTCCATCGAAGCAACGGCTCCGGAAATCGCGAGCGAAACCCTGCATCCGTCGCTCACTATCTCAACCACCGGAGGGTGTGCGGGTAGGGACCGATTGCCTGG
>JAFAPG010000103.1 GCA_019247235.1 Acidobacteriota bacterium | reverse complement strand
TGCGATGAGCATCGCGAATCTGCGCGATCGCGGCGACTGCCTTGAGCTCGTCGCGACAGCCCAGGAGCACATGCCAATCTCCGCAATCAGCAAGATGTTTGGCAGTTGCGAAACCGATTCCGGCATTGGCACCGGTAATAAGAACTGTTTTCATTGCGATAACCCGATTCCTTTTCTTCGCGTGCATACGGTCGTAATTCGTCAGGATCGGCCGGGAACCGCGGCCACATGATGACCCGCCTTTGCAGCGACGGGATTCGCAGTCGGAAATGGGATCAAAGCTCGAAGTTCCGGACGTCGCAGATATGCGCTCGCAAACATCAAGAGACCGACGACCAGAGGCGCGAGAAAACTCTGGCGACCGATAATGTGAGTGACGATTGCCCCACCCATGTACCCGGTGAGCAGGAAGGTCCCCAGGATCGAGGTCCTTGGCAGCAGATAGAGCGCGAGACAGGAGAGCTCGAGAATTGCGATTGGCAGGATAACTCCTTCGGGTATGCCGGCGTGCGTGAGCTCTTCCACCACCTTTGGAATGTGAGCCAGCTTGGAAACCGCGCTACCCAGGAAAGCCAGGGAAACGAGAGCGGCAATACTTCGGCCAACCCAAATCTGAGCGCGGAAATGTCTTCCTTCACCAATTGATGTCATATCGGACTCCTTTGTTTGTGTTCTGTTGTGCAGTCGAGCAGGTCTTTCGGGTAATTCGTCCTTGTACTTTTCACTAAACAGACTCATCACGTTTGCGTCGGTTCTCAAGCCGTATTGCAAACATGCAAAGTAAAGCGAGTACTACTTCGGGAATCAACAGCGTCGCAGTCTCACTCGAATGAGCGAGCACCATACCGAGCAGTCTGACCCCCACCACAACTGCGAGCAGCAGTAGTTCGGTGCGTAACCCAGAGAGAAGACGACGCGGCGAGAACAGCGAGCCCAGGAATAATGCGACGAACGCCAGTGGGAAGGCTGCAAATCCTATTCTTGCCACCGTGATCCCACCTGGTGACGCGAACGAGATGCCGGCCGCTGCTGCGGCTTGCACCGGAGTGATCAAGTATCTGAGCGCAACCATAAGAAGGATTGCCGTGAGAGCAACCATGGGCAGTCTCGTGACTACCGCTACAACTCGGGAGCCTTGGGTGTTTTGTAATGCTGGAGGCCGGGCACTTGCAATTGCAGACATAATTTCCTCCTTCTGCTCGATAAGACCGAGCGGAGAATCCTCTTGTGACACCTGGGACCAAAACCTCTGAACCTTGTTAACGGATACGCAGCGAATCCAAACGCATGTTCAAGACATCTGTTCATGCGGACGAGGGAGAATTTATGAAGGCCAGTCTTGGAGAACTGGAAAGGACAGTTGGGTTGTGGCCGGGCGTCTCGCTTCATCCGCACCGTTTCGGAGGACGAGAATTTCGCTTGGGCAACGCTGAGATTGGTCACATTCACGCGTTTGGAAGCGTAGATATTCCATTTACTCGCGCGATGCGCGACGCGCTCCTCTCCGCAGGGCTTGCCGAAGAACATCGCTGGATTCCTAATTCGGGATGGGTGACGTTTTCTCTCCGCGGCAAAAAACAACTTCCGCATGCTCTCTGGCTTATGCGCCTCTCATATTTACGCTATGAGCTGAAACAATCCGCCAATCCTCAGCAACTCCTGGAAGAGGAAACTGGAAGATTGGGCTTGAGTTCACAACTTGCCTCTCTCCTTCGACAGCATGTTCCGCGAGTTCGCTCTGCCTGAATCCCTCCCGCCCGTACTCCGGGGACAGGCACCCGGCTTGGTCCTGTCGAGTTGTCACAGGAAGCGCTGCCATCTGGTCTTATAGAGTGAGCATCGTCGGAGCAATGCGGGTTTGAACCAGCACAATAATGTGAACCCAATGAAAGAATCCGAACCCATGCATTCGAACACCTGCCTCGCTACTTTCGAAGCGCACCGTTCGCTGCTCTTTTCTGTTGCTTACCGCATGCTCGGAAGCCGTGCGGACGCCGAAGACATGCTGCAAGAAACTTTTTTGCGATGGCAGCAAGCTGTGGGTTCAGATATTCGAGATCCCCGGGCATTCTTAGTCACAGTCATCACGCGGCTGTGCATCAATCAACTGCAATCCGCTCGCTCGAAGCGCGAGGAGTACTTCGGGCAGTGGCTGCCAGAACCTCTGGTCACCGGCTCGACCGTGAACTCAATCAACATGGCGGGAATCGACGGATCGCTCTCCATGGCATTTCTGGTGCTCCTCGAACGCTTGACGCCGGTTCAGCGAGCTGTTTTTCTCCTGCGGGAGGTGTTTGACTATGAGTACCAGGAAATCGCTGACATGCTAGGTTTGACTGAAAGCAACTGTCGCCAGATCCTGAAGCGCGCGAAGGAGTACGTCGCCAGTGATCGGCCGCGTTTCGACGTCTCGCGCGAGGAACAGGAGCGATTGCTCCAGCAGTTCCTGCAGACTGCCTCCCAGGGAGATATGCATGGCCTCATTGCCCTTCTTTCAAAGGATGTTGTTCTATACACCGACGGCGGAGGAAAGGCGACCGCGGTTCCGAATCCGATATTTGGCGCAGATAAGGTGGCCAGATTTTTCACTGCTGGCAGGAGAAAACTCTTACCCAAGGATATCGTCAGACGGTTTGTCGAGATCAACGGTCAGCCGGGGGTGATTGCGTACCAGAACGGAACCGTATTCGGAGTCCTCACGCTAGATATTTCAGAAGGGAAAATAGGGAACATCTACATCGTTCGCAACCCCGAAAAGCTGACTTTGATGCCAAATTTACCGCCGGCTCCGTGCTGAAAATCCAAAGCCAATTCAGGCAATAGGAAAGGCGCGTCGCAGCGATTGTCACGACAACTCGTGTTCTGCGGTCCCTCGAAGCAGGAGACGTGCCGCCGGTAAGGGGAGCCTATATGAAGCTCGCTTCTGCGAGACTGGTTACGAAAGACGTTAGCGTGCTGGCAGAGTTTTACCGCGAACTGTTAAAGGTTGAGCCGATCGGCAGCGACTGCTATGTGGAATTGGCGACAACGAGCGGAACGGTAGCGATCTCCAGCAAACGCAGCGTGGACATTTTCAATGCGGCTGCTGCTGAACCAGCAGCAAATCGATCCGTGATTCTGGATTTTGAAGTGGAAGACGTCGATCGGGAGCGCGATCGACTTCATGATCTCATAGGCCAATTTGTGTCAGAACCCACGGATCAGCCCTGGGGCACAAGGTCAATGCTGTTCCGCGACCCAGACGGAAATCTAATCAATTTCTTCAGCAAAGTTTCCGACCGAGCCCCTATGCCGGCCAGATTGCTCAAGCGGATTAACTCCGGTGCCAGGTAATTCAAGTAAGCGATAGCTTCGCGACAAGCCCAAGCCGGCATCAACGTAGTTACCTTCGGTCGGTACGTTCGCAATCCCTGGTTGCCGCTCAAAGAAAGCAACCTGCAAGCAAGAACAGGACGAGATAAGAAGTGCATTATTCGAAGGGATCTGCTCGAGAAGTGGCCGCCCGCGGGTTCACCTCGCTCAGCGCGCAAGCTTCTGTCGCAGGTGCTCGAGAACGACTAGCGAGGAAAGTCGAAGGCAACCAGTGTTGTCGATTGGGCGGCGAAATCGCGCCGATCGCTTCGACGCGATCGGTCCGTTCGGCAGTTGAATAAGCGTAGTCCTTAGGCTTGTCGCTATCGCCCATCCCGACGTAGTCCAGGAAGAGCGTCGGCATCTCGGCGCCGCTCGGCAGGTACTGCAAAACCTTTCCCCATCCAAAGGAGTCATAGGGAAATCCTGGAAGGAAGGAGACGGCGTGAGCGAGATCTCCTTCCCACTTTAGCAATACTCTGAGAGCGCCTCCCGGTGTTTGAACGATTGCGCGTAGCCGACGCGTTCGCCACCTGCAAACCAAGCTTGCGCGACGGGATCGCGCGGGTCATCGTGTGGACTTTTCCGTTTCCTTAACATCTTCGGAATTGATTTGCGGTGTCTGTTCGCCGGCCTTTGCGGAGTAGATGACGAATTTGAACGGGTCCGTGTTCTGATTCTTTTCCATCAGCTTCAGATAGGCGAACCGCTTGGCACGTTTCAGAGCATCGCTATGAGAGAACTTTGGCTCAGCCGTTTCGAGCAATTCCGCAGCTATTGCATACTTTCCGTCTGTTGAAAGGCGGTTGGCTGCTTTGACGATTTGCGATTCCGAGAGGCCCAAGTAGTCAACGAGAAGTTCGGTACGATCTGTCCGGCTGGGATGAGCGAGTCCCTCGAGGTTTGCTTGCCAGTACCCGACGTTTTGGTCGTAGAGTCTGTCGATCACATGCTCGCGGAGGATGTAATAAGGCTGGTACGCGTCGGGCTGTGTGACCAGGAAATCCGGGGGGATGAGATTTGCGTCATGAATAGCCGCTCTATCGTCACCACGACGAATCGCCGCGAGCACTTGCTCTCGCAACCACTGCAAATCGGTTTTCAGATGGCTGAGAATCAACAGAGAACTGAAGTTTCGAGTCAGGGGTTCATGCCCTTGCAACAGATACTGGGGGTTCCTGCTCACGATGACATCGATTGCGTCGAATAGCCCTTCGAGATCACCTTCCTGGGCAAAGGGCGCCCCGAGGTAGGGCATGATGATATCTCCCATGAACATTACTTTTTCGCCACGAAGGTAAATCAACATGGCATCATGCGTTTCACCGCCTCGAACCGGGATCAGCTCGAATTTCGTGCTGCCGATATTCAGATCCGTCCGCTGGTCGATCGCGATGTCCGGTTTGTAGCTCCGGACATCTTCGCTATTGAAACGCTCACCGAAGAACTCTTTCCCGAACACATCCGGTCCATTGAATTCCCTTGCGAACTCTTCCTGATAATTGGCTCGTCCGTAAAACTTCGGATGAGAGCTTAGGCTGCGAAAGTAGGATTGACCTCCGACGTGGTCCCAGTGTGCGTGAGTA
>JAFAPG010000835.1 GCA_019247235.1 Acidobacteriota bacterium | reverse complement strand
TTCAACCTAGGCAGTGTCAAGCGACCAAGCTGCGGCAGAATTGAGCCGAGTCGCCGGAAAATCGAAGCCGTCGCTTTGACAGCGCTGCCATGTTTCTCGGAAGAGGGCAAGACTCAGCGCGCATCAGGTTTCTATGATTTTTGGTTTTAACACCGACGTTAAGCACGGAGATACGATTTATCACGTGCAAAGCGAAGCTCGCGAAGGCGAACGGCTGCTGCAAACCCAGGTCTTTGTGCGCGGGCGTTGCATCGGTAAGCGGGCCACCTCCTACGCTACTTTGGCCTCGGGTTCAGCATTTTCCGACCAACGCAAAGAAGAGATGCTGCGCGAACAGCACCGCTTAGTGCTTGAGGCTATACGCGACGGCCGGCTGGAACAGGTCTTTGACCGCCGAGAGTCTCCTGAAGCCCTGGCAACTATTAAAGAGCTCGACATTCAGTGGCTTAACTCCGAATCGGTTCACTCCGATGACAAGCTTGCGTTGAAGCTGCGTGCAACCGAAGCTGGGCAGGGGATCGCCGGTGCTCGCTTGACCGTGCGCTTGAGTCGAACGAACGCGGCTCCCTTCTATACGCAGGTGACTACAGATGAGGCCGGCGATGCCGAGCTGGTTTTCCACATCGAGGAGCACCTGCTCGAGGAATCCTCGGTGCTGGTGCAAGTGAACGCTCTGGGGCGCACTGCGACCAGGAAATTTCAGCTTCGGCCACGGCAGGGCTAGCGCCGCTCGGGAGTGCCTACGATGAAACTGACCATCAATGGGCAGGAACGGGAGCTTAACCAGACTGATACTCTAGCAGCTCTTATCGATCAGTTGGGCATGAGAAGCGATCGCGTGGCCGTCGAATTGAATCGCGAGCTGGTTGTTCGCGATCGCTGGGCGGCTACCGCGCTTCAAGATGGCGATCGGCTCGAAATCGTTCACTTTGTAGGCGGCGGTTCTCCCGGTCGTCTGCTTTCGGAGTGAGTTCTCTGTTCGAGCTCGCCGCCCTGTAGGTCGCTATAGCAAACGAGCGCGATCCCAAGGATCGGCCGACAGGGAACTGTCCTCGGTTCTATTCTACTTTCCCTGTTAGCTTTTCAGTTACTCTCCCGCGTTTTTCCTTGCTGGCGGCAGCACAAATCAGCCCTAGAATGTTTAAAACATTTTGACTCCAATATGTTTCGCCAGGAGTGGAATTGCAAGCTTCGTTCACATCGCTCGATATCGTCCGCCTGACCGGCATCAGCGCCCGACAACTGCAGTGGTGGGATGAGCGCGGAATAGTGGTTCCCTCTCGCTTGGGACATCGACGAGTCTACTCGTTCGAAGATTTGACCGAAGTAGCAGTGATCTGCGAGCTCCGGCGCAAGGGTTTCTCCTTACAACGAGTGCGCCAGGTAATTCGTTTTCTCGAGAAGGAATTCGGCAAGCGTTTGGCCGAAGCCGTGAGCGGAAGCTCGAGCTTGCATCTGTTGAGCGACGGCCGAAGCTTGTACCTGGAGACCTCTCCCGAACAAATTGTAGATATCCTTGCCAACTCTCGGCAGCCGATGTTTGCCATCGCTTTGAGCGAAACCGTTCGCCGGGTCAAGGCGGTGGTCAGTGGGCGCAAACGGCCTGGGCGGTGTGTTCCGGAGAGGATTCGGTCAGCTCGCAAGCTACAAGTGAATTCTTAGGTAGACCCGACCGCGAGGAGGGAGAAATGGTTGCTGAACTGGAAATCCTCAGTGAATGGATCCCGGAGCAGATGCAACCCGGCACGATTTTCGTGCTGGAAAACGCCGGCAAGGTGGGCGAAACCGATGACCCTTACTGGGCTGTGCTCTCTTGTCCCAACTGCGGTACCCTGGGACTGATCACGCGCAAACAGATCGCAGGGCTCATCGCGGTGATCTGTGGCTCAGCGCAGTGCTCAGCTCAATTCTTCATCCGCGATAGCGAAATTGTAATTCGCAAGCCTTTTTAAAGGCCCGGGCGCAAAGCGCTGCGATCGAGCAACTGCTCGAGGCTCACCGCTCGAGGCCAGCAGGGGCAATTCTTACGAGTGCTTGAGCGCAGCCTGACTAAGCGGCCATCGGCCCAGATCATTGCCGCACACTCTCAAGCAGGACGGGCACGTTTTCAACAACTTCGATTTCAAATCCTTCAAGCGCTGCCAGTCGACGGGGATGGTTGGTCAACAACCTTATTTTCCGTAGGCCGAGATCGGAAAGAATCTGAGCACCAAGTCCGATTTCGCGCTGGGTTTTGCGCTGGCTTTCGGGCAGGGAACCCGCCGTCGGGTCCCGATGGAAAGCGATGGCCGTGGCATCTCCCACCTTCTCAACCGAGAAGCCCTGGGTTGTTTGATGCAAATAGATCAACGCGCCACGCCCGGCGTGCGCGATCATTGCTAGCGCGCCTTCTAGAGTCGAACGACACTGGCACGCGGCGGAACCGAACACATCTCCAACCAGGCAATGGGCGTGCATTCGCACCAGCACCGGTTCCTCGCTTCGGTCGATCTCCCCTTTGACCAGGGCCAAATGCGACTCGCTGCCGTCCACATCGCTCTCATAGGCAATCACTCGAAACTCGCCATATTGGGTACGGATCAGGGCTTCGCCCAGGCGATGCACATAACGTTCGTGCTGCATACGATAGCGGATTAACTCCGCCACGGTCAGCATTTTCAAGCCATGGCTGCTTGAGAATTCAATCAGGTCCGGAACCCGCGCCATCATTCCGTCGTCGCGCATAATTTCGCAGATGATTCCCGCCGGAACCATGCCCGCCAAGCGCGCTACGTCGACCGATGCCTCGGTTTGGCCCGCCCGTACCAGCACTCCGCCTTTTCTGGCGCGCAAGGGGAAGATGTGGCCAGGGCGAACCAGATCCGCAGGCCGGGTCGCGGAATCGATGGCTACACGAATCGTTTGTGCCCGATCGTAGGCCGAGATTCCCGTGGTCACGCCATCCCGCGCGTCAATGGCCTCGCAGAAGGCGGTCCCGTATTTCGAGGTGTTTTCCGCACTCATCATGGGGATACGCAGGTGGTCCAGACGCTCTTCGGTCAGCGCCAGGCAGATCAAACCCCGCCCGTACTTCGCCATGAAATTAATGGCTTCGGGGGTGACCTTCTCCGCCGCGAGCATTAGATCGCCCTCGTTCTCGCGATCTTCGTCGTCGACGATCACAATCATGCGCCCGCGCCGAATTGCTTCAATCGCCGTGGGAACGTCGGTAAACGGGGAATTC
>JAFAPG010000043.1 GCA_019247235.1 Acidobacteriota bacterium | reverse complement strand
AAACCCTCACTGACATATTTTTTGCCGTCACCGGCTCTCAGCGGGCACCACTGTTCCTAAAACAAGTGGGGGCCGAATGGACACCGGTCTCCTCTCCGCAGTTTTGCTCCGATGTCCGACGGCTAATGAAAGGCCTACGCAATTTTGGCATTGCTCGAACCGATCGGATCGCCATTCTCAGCGAGAACCGATATGAGTGGGTGGTTGCCGATTTTGCTTGTCTTTTGTTAGGGGCGGTCGTGGTACCGATTTACACCACCTTGACGGCCGAGCAAATAGCGTACCTGCTGAGAAATTCCGGTGCCCGCGTCATCTTTGTTTCCTCGCCCAAACATCTAGAAAAGGTGCTTTCGATCATCACTGCAACCGCGATCGAGAAGGTGGTGGTCATGGACCCCGTTCTCAATGAGCGCGCTACGAACATGCCTTGGCTCATCGAATCGTCAGGGGAGTTGGACTTCGAACGAAAAGACTGCAACGTCCATGCCCATGATATTGCCACCATTATTTACACCTCCGGCACGACCGGTGTCCCGAAAGGAGTCGTGCTCAGCCACGGCAACATAGCGGCCAACATCAGCTGCTTCCTCGAGGACGTCGGGTTTGAGGCAGGCATGAGCTCGATTTCCTTTCTTCCGCTCTCTCATGTCACGGCCAGAACCGTCGACCTTGGACTTATCTATAGCGGCGTCACTCTGGCACATCTGTCGCAATTAGATCGACTTTCCCATGCTTTGCTGGCCGTCCGGCCCCACATCTTGTTGGGCGTCCCCAGAGTGTATGAAAAAATTCGCGCCCAGGCTGAGCTCGGTGCGCGGGACTTTCCGAAAAAGACGATTTACCAATGGGCCCTCCAGGTCGGACGCAAACATCGAGCCCACACCTTAATGGGGCAGACGCCGAGCTCGCTCTCTTGGAAGCTGGCGAATCGGCTTGTGTATAGCAAGATTCGAGCGGGGTTGGGCGGACGAGTAGCGATCTTCATTTCGGGAGGCGCGCCGCTGGGCCTACCTTTGGCAGAATGGTACGTCGATATTGGTCTTCGTATTTTCGAAGGCTATGGTTTAACCGAAACCTCTCCGGTCATTGCCGTGAACACTCGCAGAGCGTTTCGGGTTGGTAGTGTGGGTAAGCCACTCGCCAATGTCAAAGTCACGATCGCCGCGGACGGGGAAATTCTGGTACGGGGACCGTCGGTGTTCCAGGGCTATTGGAACCTCGCGGAAGAGACACAAACCGCATTCGAGGACGGCTGGTTCAAGACCGGCGATATTGGAAAAATTGACGAGGATGGATTTCTTTACGTTACCGATCGCAAGAAAGACCTGCTCAAGACTTCGGGGGGAAAGTTCATCGCCCCTCAGCCTATTGAAACTCTGCTAAAACAGCATTCATTGGTCTCCGAAGCCGTCGTGGTTGGAGATAAACAAAAATTCCCCGCCGTCTTGCTGTTTCCTCACTTTGCCGCCCTTGAAGAATGGGCACGCGAGAAAAGTCTCAACTTTCAATCCCGAGAACAATTCGTAAAGCTTCCTCAAGTACAACAGCAGTACGCAACAATTGTTTCCCAAGTCAACGAAGGCTTGGCCCAATTTGAGAAGCTGAAGAATTATCGGGTCATTGCCGAGGAGCTTTCTGCGGCAAATCAGACCTTGACAGCTAGCTTAAAGATTCGCCGGCGGGCCATTGAGCAGCACTTTCAGGCTGAAATTCGAGAGATGTACGCCGAACCACAGCGGGCAGGCGATTTACAATAAGACGATATGCTAGACCCCCTTATTATTGCCGGCCGCCAGTTTCGCTCGCGCTTAATCGTAGGCACGGGCAAATACAAGTCATTTCACGAAACCGCTCGTGCGCTCGAGGCGAGCGGTGCCGAAATTGTTACCGTTGCCGTGCGGCGCGTCAATTTGGACCGCAGCCAGGAATCACTGCTCGACTTTATCGACTCGAAGAGATACTTCTTATTGCCGAACACCGCCGGTTGTTACACGGCGGAAGAGGCGATTCGGGCTGCCCGGTTGGGCCGTGAAGTTGGTATTTCCGATTGGGTCAAACTTGAAGTGATCGGGGATCAGGCCACACTCTATCCAGACGTTCAAGCAACCCTAGAAGCCACTCGGGTCCTGGTCAAAGAAGGGTTCACCGTGCTCCCCTACACTTCCGATGACCTGGTATTCGCCCGTCGTCTGCTCGAGGCCGGCGCGGCCACAATCATGCCCCTCGGCGCCCCCATAGGAAGCGGCTTGGGAATTCAGAACCGGGCCAACCTTGAGATTTTGCGCCAGCTGGTCACGGGCGTTCCACTCATCGTGGACGCGGGCGTCGGAACTGCCTCCGATGCCACAATTGCCATGGAGCTCGGTGCCGATGCTGTGCTGATGAACACCGGAATCGCCAACGCTCAGGATCCCGTGTTGATGGCCGAGGCTATGCAGCAGGCAGTTCTCGCCGGCAGGCAGGCTTATCTTGCTGGTCGCATGCAGAAGAAGCTTTACGCCACCGCCAGCTCACCGCTTGAAGGGGTTGTGCGTTAGAGGTGGGAATCTGGAATGATGAATTACAGACCAAGCAACAAGGGCGGCACCTAATGCCGCCCCGGTGAAGATTGGCCTTGCTCACAGCATCTTTACATTGTCGACGTGAATCGAATCACCATTCACCTCGCCGGTGACCGCCACGTGGTGCCCTTCATGGCCGGACAGGGCGTCTGGGTTATCGACGGTGAGTACCTTCTGTTCGCCATCGGTTACGACAACCATTTTAGCGCCCCCCTGAATGCACTTCTTTGTGCAAGCAGCAGCTTTCGGGTTTGCGCCTTTCGCGCCGCATTTGGAATCAGACACGTACCCGTTCACCGTAGTCGCATCCGCGGCAAACGAAGCGCCCACGAACATGAACAGAACCGACAACGCAAGACCCACAAAAAACAGCTTTCTCATGGCAAATATCTCCTTCGTTATGGGCACGCCGCAATTCCGTCCGCGACGTGGCGAAACTATACCACAACCCAGGTCCCGGGTTGTTAAACCGGCTTCACTTGCTTGCGGAACGGTTGCTCGGTGGAGGCATCGCGGGCGCTTCCGGGCTGACATAAATCACCTCTCCCGGACGGGCGTAGTGAAACTGCTCGCGCGCTTCTTTTTCGATCCTCTTGGGGTCACTCTTCAGTTGGTTCACCTGTTTGGTGTAATCGTCATTTTCTTTGTGCAATTGGTTAATCTCTTTCTCTAAGGCGCGGTACTCGGAACGCTTCGAGCGATAGATGACCATGCCATTGGCGCCAAACACCACGTGAACCATCAACCAGATCGCGAGCAACGCAACTGCGATCGTGGCCAACCGAGTGCGTAGCGCGAGTAATTGCTCCATAAACGGCTGGGCACGGTCACGCACACGAACGGCCCAGGCTTCCGCGTTGTCGGCTCCTCGGGCCAGTGACTTGACCCTTTCTTGCCGACCCGTCAGCACGCGAATTTGCCTAACCTTCATTCGAAAATCCATCGCTTGGCATCTGCGCTCAAAGCTTGGAGTCCGGCCTCACTGGGCGCTTCGGAATAGACCCTGACGACCGGTTCGGTTCCAGAGAGCCGATAGCACACCCATGAGCCATCATCGAGCACCAGCTTCAAACCATCTTTGCGTACGACCTCGCTCACTCTGCGTTTGGCAAAGGTACCGGGATCGAAGCGTAACTTCTCAGTAAACTTCTCCTTGATGTCGGGCGTCAATCGGAAGTTCTCTCGCAGAGGGTAAAAGGAACCAACTTTAGCAAACAGCTCCTCAAGTTGCATTCGCAAGGACTTACCCCGGCGCGCAACCATCTCGCAGCAAAGAAGCCCGGCCAGAATGCCATCCTTTTCTGGAACGTGGTACCGAATGGAGAGCCCAGCACTCTCTTCCCCGCCAATCGAAATTTTGTCTTCTTTGATTAATTCGCCAATATATTTGAATCCTACCGGGGTCTCATGCAGTTGAACCTGGTGGTAGTTGGCGAGCGCGTTGACCAGGTTGGTCGTGGCCACGGACTTCCCTACTCCGTTCCTCCATTGCCGGCTTTCCACCAGGTAATCGAATAGTAAGGCGATGATGTAGTTTGGCTGCAGAAACGAGCCGTCTTCGTCCATGATGCCAAAGCGGTCGGCGTCCCCATCGGTAGCAATCCCGATATGAGCCTTCTTCTGACGCATGGTTGCGCGCATGTTCTCAAGCAGGCGATCGTCGGGCTCAGGCGCATGCCCGCCGAAGAGCACATCGCGAGCGTCATGCACGACCGCAACGTCAATTTGGGCTTCGCGCAGCAAGCAGTCGGAGTAGCCGCGCGCCGAGCCCCAGAGCGGATCAAAAACCACCCGTAGTCGGGCTTTGCGGATAGCACTAAAATCGACAACTTCCCGCAAACGTGTAAGATACGCGGGCTTGGGATCGAGCGCTTCAATGGACGCTCGCTTGCCGCCCCCAGGCTGGTTGTCTCGGGCGATTTCCGCTTCAATGCGTTCGGTCACTTCCGGCAAAGCCGGCGCACCGTCGGCGGTAGAGAATTTGATTCCGTTATATTCCGGTGGATTATGGGAGGCGGTGAAATTAATAGCCCCGTCGGCCTTTTCATGAAGCACCGCGTAGGCAATGGCCGGAGTAGGCGCGGCCTCGGTAATCAGCAAAGGGATAATCCCATAGGCGGAGAGCATCTCGGCCGCGATCGAGCAGAAGGTCTCTCCCATAAACCGGGGGTCTCGACCGACAATGATGCGAGCTCCCGCCGATTTTTGCGAGCTGACATAACGGGCAATCCCGTTTACCGCCCGACGCACATTGGCGAAGGTGAAGTCCTCGGCCATGACGGCCCGCCATCCCGATGTGCCAAACTTGATTTGCGTAGGCATATGGACACTCACAGGGCTTCGAATTAGATTCAGAAAGCGGCCTTAAGGAAACCCATTTGCAACACTCAAAGAGCAGGCTGATTTTATATGACGGGAAAAATCTTAGTATTGACAACTGCAGGATCGGAGCTTGAGGCGCGGACGATGGCTCGCGGCCTGATTGAACAGCATCTGGCGGCGTGCGTGAACCTGATCCCCCAGGTTCACTCGCTATATTGGTGGCAGGGTCAGGTGGAAAGTTCGACGGAATATCTGTTACTGATCAAAACCCTGAAATCTCAAGAAGACAGAGTACGCGCCGCCATCCGCGAATTGCATTCTTACCAGCTGCCTGAGTGTATCGTTATGGAGATTCACAGCGGCAGTGAGGAGTACTTGAAGTGGATGGAGGAGGCCGTGGCGCCAAGATCGCGAGCCGCCGAATGACAGCGGGGCAGGAAACGGGCACCACCCCTCCTATTATCGATCGTGACGGAGATCATGCCGATCGCCACGGAGGTCGCGCCGGTCCTGGTGAATATCATGCCGGTCGGTGCGGCGATCGCGGCGATCGTTGTGCAA
>JAFAPG010000310.1 GCA_019247235.1 Acidobacteriota bacterium | reverse complement strand
CAACTCCGCCGGGTTTTGAATGTAATGTTCCAAGCGCGCCTCTTCGGCTTGCTCCTCGTTGGCTGTGAGCGGGCGCCCGTTTTGCGCGATGAGTAAGCCAGCTGTGGCGTCTCGGGTCTCGACAATCAGTTTGGTCTGAACCAGATGCGCGCTCTTGCGGGTATCGCGAAACATGAAATGCAAACCCGGTCCGGTGCTGGAGGCGACCTCGTTCGCCACTGCAGCCTGCACCAGCTCTTTGGGCGACGGGGCCCCCACTTCATTCTGACCGGCTTTGGCAAGGTTAAACGGGCTGAATACCAGCCATGCCACCAAGGTGGCGCTTCCAAAACTGGAGTCTATCAACATGAGTTTCACAATCCAGCGGCATTTTAGAGGGAAACTATTCCCTTACCGTTGTACCCTCGCACCTGCCAGGCGTAAATAACTTATCTTGGCCGACCAACTCACAACCGACCTCTCAGTGGGAAAGGGCAAATGAGGTAAAATCCAAGCTCTCGCAACCTTCGAGGAGGTCGGTTGGATGAGCACAGGGGCGACCACGCAATGCGCCAACATCGGTAAGTCGGTGACCATCAAGGGAGAACTCTCGGGCAGCGAAGATATTTACGTGGATGGGCGCCTGGAGGGAAGTATTCAGCTTTCCGGGAACGATCTCACGGTAGGCCCAAATGGGCATGTCCAGGCCAATGTTACCGCCAAGAATGTCACTGTCCTCGGCGCACTCCAGGGCAACATTCAACCCAGTGAGCGCACCGAGCTGCAGAAAACCGCGGTCGTCAATGGCGACGTTCAGACCCGCCGGGTTGCAATCGAAGACGGTGCGTATTTCAAGGGTAAGTTAGAAATCCTAAGCGAGAACCGGCCCCCCGCCCCTACCTCGAATCCGCCGCCTACTCCTCACCTTTCATCGGAACACAACAAGTAATCTGGCCTTGAGAGCGTTGGTCGGGTTATATTGAGCTACAAAGGGCGCGAAGTCCTGCCCGCTTCGCCCCACCGGTGCGGACATCGATTTTGAGGGCGGCGCTCCCTGGAATTGCCGACATGAAATTTTTTCGCAGCTCGCCGACCTCAGAGACTGCCACCAAAGGCGCAGAGCGATTGAGTCGACGCTCGAGCGCGATGGCCGAACTCTCCCGAGTTCTCAAGTCAGAGGAGCCGCTCTGCGTGCTCGATATTGGCCCTACATCTGCGGCCAACATTCGCTTTTTCACCGAGCGCGGCCACCGCATCTACAGTCAAGACTTGCTCGAAGCATCCACCGACCCTTCTTTGGTCACGCGTGACGAACAGGGCCTGTCCGTACTCGACAGCAAAAAATTTCTGGAAGAGAATTTGGCCTACACGAATGCTCACTTTGACCTCGTGTTTTGCTGGAACCTGGCCGATTATCTGGATGAAAGTTTGGTGAAACCCGTGATGGGCCGGCTTTGGTCGGTGATTAAACCGGGAGGAGTGCTATTGGCATTCTTTCATACGCGAGAAGCGGGTCCGGATGCGCCATTTTACCGTTATCATGTGACCGGGGCCGACGTGCTCGAAATGCACGTATTAAATGCCAAACGCAATCACCAAAAGCACGAAGTGGGTACGGTCAAGGCCTTCAAGCTGCAGCGCGTCTTCAACAATCGCCACATTGAAAACTTGTTTCGTGACTTTGCCTCCATCAAGTTCTTTCTGTCGCGCGACAATATTCGGGAAGTCCTCGTAGTACGCTAATCGCAACTGGCTCAGCGGGTCATCGCGACTAGCCGACGGGTAAGGCCTGGACTTTTGGCCAGAAGAAACATCGCTGGGCTCAAGACGAGATCCGGCCAATTCAGCATCGTGCGCAGCCGGGAAGAGGCGCGAAATATCGGTGACAGAGTTTGATGATAACGGGTTCGATAGTTCTCCGCTGCTTGGGCCAGAGTAGCATGCCCAGCAAAAAAAGCCTGTAAACAATCCGCAGCTAAACTCCCACTACGCAAAGCAAGCGAAATGCCGTCACCGATAAAAGGATCGACGAAAGTGGCGGCATCCCCCGCCTGGAGCAAGCAGCCGCGAACTGGCTCAGGCGGATGAAAAAGCAGTGGCGCCGTGCTGACGGGCGACCCCGCTGGCTGCCAATTTCGACTGCGACTGCTTAATTGAGCATGGCAGTCGAAGATCTCGGTTAAACTTCGCGCCACCTGCGCGTCGACCATGGCACAAACGTTGACCAATGTCCCGCCATCTTCTTGTTTGGTGCTGCTTACCGGTTGGACACCGCAATAGCCGCCGGGAAAAAAGTACAGGTCGACCGAGGCAGAGGGACGGGGTTCAAGAAAGTGAGCTTTGAGCCCAATCCACCGTTTTTTCCTGGCGTGAACACGAACGACGTGACTGGTAAGAAACGACCAGCGGCCGCCGGCATGGAGGAGAGCGCGCGCGGGGAACGATTGGCCGGCGATCGTCACAGAGTAGGTGGTTGCTGCGCGCGATGCGGAGCGAGGACGCTCAACGTTGATGGCCTCGACGGCGAGGTGTTCACGTGCGTCAACCCCAGCCTGGATGGCTGAGTGCCAGAGGGCGCGATCGAGGTCGATGCGGGGAATGCTGATGGCCGAGGGCTCAATCTCCACGTCCACAGTAGAGTGGCCGGCGAAGATTCGGGCGCGACAAATTCGAGGGGCGTCCTCTATCAGATAGCGATACGGAGGTGCCAACAACTGTTCGAGCAGCCCAGTCGCTTCTCCGGAGATGAATTCCCCACATACCTTGTGCCGGGGAAAGCGGCCTCGTTCCAGCAGGAGCACGCGGCGAAGGCTGCGAGCAGCCATAATCGCCGCCGCACAGCCGGCGGGACCACCACCGATTACAGCCAGATCGTACATAACTAGCAGATTTCTACTTCCAAGCAATCGCACCCATGCGGAACAAGTAGTGCCCCTGAACCTCTACCTCGCGGGCACTCGCGCGCTGGCATAAACCTCGCATTTCTTTGATCGTGTAGGCTTGCCAGACAGAGGCGGGCGCATCGTTCCGGGTGAGCCGGCTGCGGTAAAGTGGGGTGCCCAAGTACGCGAGGGCCAGATGAATAGGGTGACGAATGAGATCGTGGGTGAGAACCGCCAAGCGAGAAACGCGCAGGCACTCGCGTACAAAGGACACCGCTTCGTCGGGAGCGAGATGATGCAGGAATAAGGAAGAACACACTAGATCAAAACTGGCGTCCCGGAACGGCAGATGCAATGCATCGCCGACGATTTTCACAAAACGGCTATTGCTGGGCAGATGCGAGGGGCGCCGATCGAGCAGAACTATCCGGAGCCGAAGTTCATCCGCCCTGAGTTCCTGCGCCAGGATTTCTGGCACGTAGCCTTCCCCGGAGGCAATCTCGAGTAGAGACATCTCCGTTTTGCCGGCGCAGCGAGCCACCCTGGTAACCAAGCTTCGGACTGTCGCCAACCCTCCGAACCAGCGATTGAACCAACGCAAATCAGAAAGTGCGGCCAAAATCTCCGCCTGGCTCCCGGAATCGTTGTCGAGAAGCTCGTGGACTGGACGTCGTTTCATCTCCCCTGGCATTGTAGCCAAGACAGCGCCAACCGGTTGTCATCTCCGGAAGCGGCCAACCAGGAGAACTCTAGACTTCAGCCAGTTCTTCTTCGAGGAGTTGCTTGTTGTACAAATCGGTGTAATAGCCATTCCGGGACAACAGCTCGTCATGTGTCCCAATCTCCACAATGCGACCAGCGTGGAGAACCGCGATGCGGTCGGCATTGCGCACCGTTGAAACACGGTGAGAGATGAAGATGGTGGTTCGTCCCTTCATCACCTCGCGTAAGTGATTCAGGATTTTGTCCTCGGTTTGCGTGTCCACACTGGAAAGTGCATCATCGAGAATCAAAATGCGGGGATTGCGAATGAGGGCACGGGCAATGGCCATGCGCTGCTTTTGGCCGCCGGAAAGCGTGATCCCGCGTTCTCCGACGACAGTTTTGTACTTGTCGGGAAAGCCTTCGATGTCGCCAGCGATACTGGCCGCTTCAGCCGCCCAATAAACTTGTTCGTCACTGGCTTGTTCGACGCCGAAGGCGATATTCTCGCGAATGGTGTCGCTGAAAAGAAAGGTCTCTTGCGGCACAAAACCGATGTTGCGCCGCAATTCCGGCAAAGAATATTCGCCAATCGCGACACCGTC
>JAFAPG010000299.1 GCA_019247235.1 Acidobacteriota bacterium | reverse complement strand
CTGCGCGCGTTGTCGGTTGGCGAACATCTCGACCTCGACACGGTCGCCGTAGCTTGATTCGAGCTTGCGCGCGATTTGCGCTTCCGAGTGGCGGAGGTCATCGGGATGAACGAACCCGCCCATAAAGCCAATCACAAGAATGGGCAGCCGACCCCGCTCAGGCGAGGAGGGTAATCTCGCTTCGCCGACAAGAGCGGGCGTAACCCCGATAACAAGGATCAGAGAAAGGACCTGGCGGAGCCCCGTATTTCCGTAAAACAGCACTTCTTTTACACTTTTCTGAAAAATCTTGCTTTCAATCTTCGAAGCCCAAAACCAGCTCTGGACACTATGTTGGATGCAACTGCAGCTTCCGTGTCGCGAAATCGCGCGCCATTATACAGCACAATACGAAGCCAACGACCGGGTTTCTGCCAGAGGGGAGATAAAAACGAGCGAGCCTTTTCCAATCGAAACCGCCGGCATTGTTTTCTGCCCTGCAGGGGCTTTGGCTGCTAGCCCTCTGGGGAAGTTCGCTTTGGCGTGAATAGCGACCAGAAATTATCCCCTGAGTTCGACCCAAAGAGGGCAAAACACGCTGCCCTGGCAGAGTAACAAAATAATCCCCGGAAGCCGTAATCGGGTCGGCGGTAAAGTCGACAACCCGCGATTTCGAAAGGAACCATGCCGCCAATGATGCTCTCCGTGTTCGCTCCTGTGGAATTCATGAAATTCGGCATGATCACCGCCGCCAAAGCTACCTCGGCGATGCTGGTGCCGAGCTCTCAATAAAAGTTGTGCGCGAGGATGGTCGCAATGGGAGGAAAACGTGAAGCAGGTATCCGTTCACAACTTTTTACGCCTTTTTACGGTCATTTGACACCCCCCGTATACCTGCCGAACTATGTTGGTGCCGGGCTGATCCAGGTGATAGCCCGGATCAGGGAGTCCCAATGAAGGCGAGCTGGCCCAAAGACGCGCGCTCAAGATTGATGTTGACCTTACAGCTGGCGGTGATCTTGCCGGCAGCCGTGCTGGTCATCCTCAGCGCCAGGCATTTAGAGGAAATCCACCGCGATCGTTCCGTCGAGGCGGCCATGCAACTCGACTTCAGACAGGCTCTTGCCATTTACGAAAAACAGCTCAACTACAAGGCAAATGATCTCATCAATGAAATTCGTGATCAGTTTCCCGCTCCTGGCCTGCCCTGCATCGTGACCTTGGATAAGATCCTTACCTCTCATCCCTATATTGCCCATTTAATACTCTTCGAGCCCCATCAGGGACTAATCTTGCGCTCACAACCTTACCGATTAAAAAACGACTCCGGCTTTCGCGACGAAAACGAACACTGGGAGCGCATGACCGAACCCTGGTTAAAGCTGGAATACGAGGGGATGATCAAAAAATTGGCAAAGTTGGAGGAAACCTCCACCCCCTTCCAGTTCGAGTATGAATGGGTTCCGCATGGGGACAAGCATCTTTATGAGCCGGTGGCGTTGTTTCTGAAACGCGGCGATGACAACGACGATCCGGCCATTGCCGGAATTGTCTTCGATGGCGAATACCTGCGCGACCAATTTTTTCCCCAGGCGCTCAACGCCGTCATGAGCCGAAACATAGCCGAAAAAACTACCGAAAAAGACGCCGTGTTGATGGTGCGTCCCAAGGGGGATTCGACGCCCATCGCCTACTGCAACGGCTGGGACGGGGGCGAAGCCGAGGCGGAGCTTCCCATGGAAGGAGCATTCCCGGGGCTGGTGCTGGGGATGAAGTTACGGGGCACGACCGTAGCAGCCATATCGCGACGTTTCATGCATACCAGCATTCTCACCCTGGGCGGTCTGTCATTTCTTCTGGCCGGGGGGATTTTTCTAACCTATCGCAACGTGAGCAAAGAAATGGCTTTAGCCCGGCTGAAATCTGATTTCGTGTCGAACGTCTCCCACGAACTGCGAACCCCGTTATCGCTCATTCGCCTGTACGCCGAAACTCTCGAGCTGGGGCGGCTTACCAGCCCAGACAAACGTCAGGAGTATTACGCGATCATTCGCAAAGAGAGTGAGCGCCTTACGGCGTTAATCAATAACATCCTTGATTTTTCTCGCATTGAAGCCGGGCGCAAAGAGTACGACTTCCGGGAAACCGATCTTTGCGAGCTGGTGCGCAATACCCTTGAATCCTATCGCTATCAGATCGAACAGCACGGTTTCACCTTGGAGGAAAGGATCGGTGAAGTGCCCCCATTACGCATCGACCGCGAAGCCATCGCGCGCTCCTTGGTCAACCTGGTAAACAATGCCCTGAAATATTCCTACGACCGCAAATACATTGGGGTGAATTTGTATGGCCAAAACGGCACCGTAAAGCTCGAGGTGATCGATCACGGCATTGGCATTGCTCTCCAGGAGCAAGAAAAGATCTTCGAGAAGTTTTATCGGGTCGGGGATCCCTTGGTGCACAACACCAAGGGAAGCGGGCTAGGACTCTCTTTGGTACAGCATATCGCGCGGGCCCATGGCGGTCGGGTACAGGTCGAAAGCACACCCGGTGCGGGCAGCAAGTTCACCATCATTCTGCCGGTGGCCGATTCTCAAAACGGCGGCAAAGCCGCTTCAGCCTGAGATGTTGAGGAAGTCCGAAATGCCAACTAGCAGCTTCGCAGCGCAGTTTCAGTTCAACCGAATCAGATTGGGAGAGTCGGATATGGCGAGAATCTTGATTGTCGAGGATGAGCCCAACATGGTCGCAGGCCTGCGTGACAACTTCGAATTTGAAGGCTATCAGGTGATCACCGCGCCCGACGGGGTCGCCGGTTTAGAACGCGCCCTCAGCGAATCTCCCGATTTAGTCATTCTCGATGTCATGATGCCGCGCATGAGCGGCTTAGACGTATGCAAGCAGCTCAAGACTAAGCGACCTTCGATCCCCATCATCATGCTGACCGCCCGCGGTCAGGAAGTGGACAAAGTTGTCGGCCTTGAGCTCGGGGCCGACGACTACGTGACCAAGCCATTCTCCATTCGCGAGCTGCTGGCCCGCGTAAAAGCTGTGCTCCGGCGCGCGCGCACAGTCCCCAAGGAACACGATCGTTTCTCCTTCGGAGATGTCGAAGTCAACCTGCGCAGTTGCCAAGTCTGGCGAGGGGGAAAGACTCTGGACTTCTCGTCGAAGGAATTCGACCTGCTTAAATACTTCCTCTGCCATCAGGGTGAAACCCTCAGCCGCGATCGGCTGCTTGAGGAAGTCTGGGGCTACGACCGATTTCCAACCACACGAACGGTGGATGCTCATATCGTGCGCCTGCGGCAAAAGATTGAGCCCAAACCTGAGGAACCTCGCTTCATTCTCACGGTGCATGGCACCGGCTATAAGTTCGTAAGTTAACCGAACCTCTTCCCCGGAGAAGTACTGTGCGAAGCCTGCAAGCATTTGGTAGACCGAACGAGAAAAGTAATTGGATCCAAGGCTCTAGTCAGCGAAATCGAGGACGAGCCCGCGGGACGCGCCGCGATCTTCTCGACCAGCTTGCCGCTTTAAGGCAGGAGCACGATGAGCTTCGGCGCGCCCTGTACGAGGCGGCGCAGATGCAGCGAAGGCTGTGCGGCCCTCGATCGCTCCACGTCGCGGACTACGAGCTGGCCAGTGAGATCTTTCCTGTTCGCCACCTCTCCGGCGATTTCATCACCTGCTTACAGCTCGATGGTGACCTGGTATTTGCCGTTGGCGACATTGCCGGGAAGGGTCCAATGGCAGCTATGTGGTTCACCTATGTTGTCGGTCTGCTGCGCCGCTCTATGTTCGCCTTGGGCGATCCTGCGGCTGCTCTTGCGGCCATGGCCGAAGATCTGCTCGCAGCTAGCATCGAGATCCCGCTCACCAGTCTATTTCTCGCTCGCCTCGAGCTGGCCTCTGGCGCGCTTACCTATGCTAGCGCCGGCCACCCACCGGCTCTGCTGCTGCGCCAGGACCACCAACTCCAAGAATTGAGCCTGGGCGGACCTCTGCTTGGCATTCCCAGTCCAACGAGATTTCAAAATGGCCGGGCGCTTATCCATCCCGGCGATACGCTTATCGCCTATTCC
>JAFAPG010000295.1 GCA_019247235.1 Acidobacteriota bacterium | reverse complement strand
GTCGGTGTGGCTAAAGCCAAGTGTAATTCCGCGGTTCTACGGCCTAACAGGGCGGCAGAATCCGTGTAACCACCCAGAGCGCTCGCTGCGAACGAAGAGGGAGGTTTTAGGGAAGTGTCATCCTCGCCCCCCAGGTCACGCGCCGCTTGTTGGGGGAATTGTCGGGCGGCGGAGATCTGGTAATACCGCCTAAGTTCTTCAAGCGACCAGGTCCAGCCATCCCCTTGGTTTTTTACCAGTCCCTGCAGCATGGCTAGAGTTCGAGGTTCAGAGCTATCTCGACCGACATGCAGCAGCATGCCGGCAAAGGGAGGGATACGCTCGAAACGAGTGTTCTCCGTGAGGTAACGTCCGATCTCGCAATCCGGGTTCTCCCCGGCTTCGGGCCGGCGGAATAGCTTCAGGATAAAGCCCTCGCCGTACAGAATCGAGGTGTTGCTCTGTTCAGCTGAACCTCGTCGTACGGGAAGAGGAGGTTGCCTATTTCCGAGAACCATCGAGAAGGCTTTGCCCCGTACCCCGCAAATTCGGCCATGATTCGCTCGGATCTCGGTTGCATTCTCGACGAGGGAAAACAATGACTGGCAGGTCCGATCGTCGTAGGAGCCATCACAGAGCAGACCAGATGTTCTGCCTGCGATGATTGGCGCAATCACCATGTTCGGAGCGGTTCGCTCTAATCCTTCGACCCCCGTGGAAGCGGTCATGGCCAGGGGCAGTAAGTACATGTCAACCGCTCCGCCCTGCAGCCGCACCTCGATCAAAGATAGAAAAGAATGTGATGCTTCAAGCGGCGCCCATTCCACCAGGCGAACCGACTCGATGATTCCCGATTTGCCGGCAAACCAGCGCTGCTTGACGAGAAACTTGGGAAGGTCGTGGCTTTCTAGGCGATGGCGGTTTTCATCGGTCAGAATGGCTTCCCAACCCATTGCCGCATTTATGGGAATCGTATCCTTCACGTTCACCATCCTCTCAGAAATCTTCCCGCGATTTGCGATTGTTACCGCCACGGAGAATGGGGGCAGGAATGGTACACACTCGTGGAATGCTCATGGACCGCCGATCTCGCGTTCAAAGACCAGGACAGCGAGCGGGGGAACGATCATATTCAACGAGAAAGCCCGCCCATGGATGGGAAGCGCCGTCGCCTGCAATCGGCCAAAATTTCCTCGACCACTACCCCCATACAGGGGTGCATCACTGTTTAACGCCTCCTTCCAGGAGCCATCAAAGGGAACACCGATGCGATAGTTTTCCCGAACCAGAGGCGTGAAATTACAGACAAACAGTAGCCGGTCATCGACATTGGGTCCCCGGCGAATAAAGCTGAGCAGGCTCCTCTGATTATCAGTGCAGTCGACCCATTCGAAGCCTCCCGGATTTGTATCCCATTCATAAAGTGAGGAGCGACCACGATAGAAGGTATTTAGATCGCGTACCCAGCGCAATAGCCCGGCATGCATGGGAAAATCGAGCAGGTGCCACTCAAGACTTGCGTCATGATTCCATTCCGACCACTGTCCAAATTCATCGCCCATGAACAACAGTTTCTTACCCGGATGGCCAAACATGAAGCCATACAGCAGCCGCAAATTCGCGAATTTTTGCCATTCATCGCCAGGCATTTTGCCCAGCATCGAACCCTTCCCATAGACCACCTCATCGTGAGAAAAGGGCAGAACGAAATTTTCGCTGAAGGCATACATTAGGCTGAAGGTGATTTGGTTATGATGATAGCTGCGAAACACTGGATCCAGGGACATGTAATGAAGTACGTCATGCATCCAGCCCATATTCCACTTAAGGCCAAATCCCAGCCCTCCCAGATAGGTCGGTCGGGAAACCTGCGGCCAAGCGGTCGATTCTTCTGCGATCATCTGGACATCGGGAAATACCGCGTATATATGTTCGTTCACGGTACGCAGAAAGTGAATTGCTTCGAGGTTTTCTTTTCCTCCATACCGGTTGGGTATCCAATGTCCTGCACTTCGACCGTAATCAAGGTACAGCATGGAGGCCACGGCATCCACGCGGAGAGCGTCCACGTGGTATTTATCCAACCAGAAAAGGGCACTGCTCAGTAGAAAAGTTTGCACCTCGTTACGTCCAAAGTTGAAAACGAAGGTATTCCAGTCGGGGTGCTCTCCTTGCCGCGGGTCTGCATGCTCATAAAGATGAGATCCATCAAAATAACCTGGGCCGGCTTCATCTTTGGGAAAGTGCGCAGGTACCCAGTCGAGGATAACGCCGATACCTTGCTGATGAAGGAAGTCGACTAGGTACATGAAATCTTCTGGAGTGCCGAAGCGGCTGGTGGGAGCGAAATATCCCGTGGTTTGATATCCCCAGGAACCATCGAAAGGATGCTCAGTAATGGGAAGCAATTCCACGTGGGTGAAGCCGGTGTGGTGAAGGTAATCAGCGAGAATAGGCGCCATCTCGCGATAGCTCAGCCAGCGATTTTGAGCGTCCGATTTTCTCCTCCAAGAGCCGAAATGAATCTCATAGATGGAGATGGGAGCCTTCAGGGAGTTGCGTTGCGCCCGAGCCTGCATCCACGAACCATCATTCCAGGAGTAACCGTCGAGATCCCAAACTCTAGAGGCCGTGTGGGGACGAAGTTCAGTGGCAAATCCGTAAGGATCGGCTTTATCGACCGTGTAATTGCGATAATTCGAGACCAAGTGATATTTATACAGGGTGCCGGCGCCAAGGCCTTCGATGAAGGTTTGCCAAATTCCCGCAGGGCTCGAATGCATAGGATGTGCGGTCGCGTTCCAATCGTTGAATTCCCCGATTACCGACACCGACTTTGCGTTGGGCGCCCAAACAGCAAACCGTACCCCATCCTGGCCATCGCGACTTTCCAAATGAGCCCCCAGCTTTTCGTAGGCACGACTGTAGGTGCCTTCGGCAAATAAATGAAGATCAAAATCACTGAGGCTCGGTTGCGACACAGGTGACATGACGAATTCCTCAAGCCATTAAAGGTAATAATCAAAATCCTTCTCGGTACGAATCCAGCGTCGCAGGCGCAAAATATGGGCCGGCAGGCTCTCGGGTGTCAGTTCCACAAAATTCCTTGGCCCCTGCCAGAGATATCGGCCTTGGCCGAGCAAATCCTGCGCCTGAAAGGCATGCGAGGCATCCAGGCCTAGGGAACCCAGATCAAGCTGTACCCAGCCACTCTGTTTGTGGAACGAATCCAGATTCACTAACACCAAGATAACGTTCGAGAAGTCGTCGCTTGCCTTGCTGTAGCAGATCAGCATGGGATTATCGGTCTCATGGAAGCGTAGGTTGCGGTCGCTCTGCAGAGCGGCGTTTGCTTTGCGGATCTGGTTCACCTGCTTGATGAAATCTCTCAAACTCCAGGCAGAGTTCAGATCGCGGTGCTTGAGTTCGTATTTTTCTGAATGGAGATACTCCTCGCTGCCCGGCCGGAGGGGAGCGTTTTCGGCGAGCTCGAAGGCGGGACCGTAGATTCCATAACTAGCACCCAAGGTGGCGGCTAGGATAAGCCGGATCATGAACGCGGGACGGCCACCCACCTGCAGGAACTCCGGCAAGATATCCGGTGTGTTCGGCCAAAGGTTGGGCCGGAAGAATTCTCGGATTTTAGTCTGGGTGAGTTCGCGAAAGTAGTCGGTCAATTCCTGTTTTGTATTGCGCCAAGTGAAATAGGTGTAGGACTGAGAAAATCCCAGCTTGGCTAGGCGGTACATGACATTCGGTCGGGTGAAAGCCTCGGCCAGAAACAGCACCTGGGGAGAGGTTTGCTTAACCTCGCGAATCACCCATTCCCAAAAAGAGAAAGCTTTGGTGTGGGGGTTGTCGACCCGAAAAATGCGCACTCCTTGCTTGATCCAGAACTCAAAAACGCTCTTTAATTCTTCCCACAGCTCTCTCCACGACGGGGTCTCAAAGTCTAAGGGATATATGTCTTGATATTTCTTGGGAGGATTTTCCGCATACTGTATGGTGCCGTCGGGGCGAGTGCGAAACCAGTCGCGATGCTGGCCGACATAGGGATGATCGGGTGTGCACTGAAAGGCAATATCAAGCGCCACCTCGAGCCCATGCTCTCCGGCCTTTTGCACAAACCGGCAGAAGTCCGCCAATGTGCCCAACTGGGAATGAATCGACTTGTGTCCGCCTTCTGCTGAGCCTATAGCCCAGGGACTTCCCACATCATCGGGCTGCGCGTGCAACTCATTGTTTTTTCCTTTGCGGAAAGACTGGCCAATGGGATGAATTGGAGGAAGATAAACTACGTCAAAACCCATCTCCGCGATATAAGGCAACCAGCCTTCGCAGTCTTGGAAGCTTCCATGGCGGCCGGCCTGAGGCGAACAGGATCGGGGAAAAACTTCGTACCAAGTTGAGAATCGGGCCTTCTCGCGATCTACCGTGATGCGCAGGGTTTTCTCGTATTCAGTGGCGAGCTCGCGGTCAGGATAGGCCTGCATGAGAGGTAAGGCGTCTTCTTCTAAGGCTATGGCCGCAGCCAATTTCTGATCTTTTTGCTCTCGTAAGCGCTCTGCCCATGAGCGCAGTCTAATCGCGTCGGCGCCGGTGGCGCGGGCGGCCGCAGCCTCAATCAGCTCTGTCCCAATGAGCAACTCGACCTCGATATTTTGTTCGGCCCCGAGGCGCTTTTGCAGCGCTCCGCGCCAAGTCTCAAATCGATCAATCCAACCCTCGACCGTATAGTTGTATTCACCGATTTCCTCAACCGCAAAAGATCCTCGCCAGCGGTCATTGCCAAGTGGCGTCATGGGTGACGAGTGGCGCTGTTTCTGTTCCTTTCTCCAGAAAAGAATCTGGCACGCGACCTGATCATGGCCATCGGCGAACACGTTCGCCTCAACCACAACGATTTCGCCCACCACGCGTTTTACGGCAAAGCGCCCACAATCGATTTCAGGGGAAACGCGCTCGATTACCACCCGATATTGTCCGTGCACCTGGATGGGTTTCATCTCTGAATCGCTCCAAACTCAGAATACATTTTTACTAAGCCGCACTCATTCGCTCGCTGAGATTTTTAGCCGGCTTCGTTCTTGGATGCAGGTAGACCAGCAAACCTTGCCTGCCGCAGCGCTTCCAATGATCCAGGAAACCTGCCCGGCTTACTCGGCTGCGCGATTCGAATCACGAATCCGCTTGACAGCTCAAAGTCTTGCATATCAATCCCAGTCAGCCACTTGCGGACGGGGAAAACTCGACTCGGCTTGAAAAGGGAGTGTACATGGTCATCAGTTTAATGTTCCAGCGTCTCTTGAAAAACCTTCGCGGGTGAGTTTCCTCCGTTGTCTCTATCGGTCACGTCTTGAATGCGTCCGCCGAACGAGCGATCCTCAGCTGGTTCAAGTCCATGAGCTCTCGCCTAGTCTGAGCAGGTTGTCAGAGTAATTCGGGAAGGTTGAAGGGCTGTTGCGGAGCTGCTGAGCAACATGGTTTGCGACTAGGTCGAATTGTTGCCGAGCTGAGTCGCTTAACCAGCTTTTTCATGCCGCGACGCTGTTCGATACCATGGCTGGGCCGCTTCTTATGGACCCCGGAATCTCGCTAGATCCATTGGGGCCCCATGCTATGGCGGCGACCCATGAATATTAGTCATGGTGCCAGCCCGCAGTAGTAGCAGGAGAACTATTGCCACCATAAGTGAGCAACCTAACCCGCTGTCGAAGTCACAACCGCGACCGGCAGATCCGTGAACAAGTGTCCTACCGGCAACATGTGTCGATCCCCGAAAGACTCTAACTCGACCGGCCGGCCAGTGAACACATTGCGGAAGCCCATTGCGCCCACCTGTCGAAGTTCAATGCTCGTGTCCTGCCAAATATCCTCGGTCGAGGGCAGACGGGGCTCGCCTTTTAACAACCGTGCGCAAAACCTAGGCACGGCCACGATAGCAAAGTCGTTCTCTAGGATACGGGCAAATGCAATGAGGTGCTTTGCATGCGCACCTACGACGGTGAGTGGAATGTAGTCTCCATCGCGGAGCAGGTCCGGCTGCTCACGGCGCAGGCTGAGAAGTTTCCAGATCACATACAGTTTGATTCGGCTGTCTTCTTTATGCTCTGCCAACTCGCGAACGTGCTCAGCCCAGCCATCCATTGCCGGTTGGTAGGCCTGAAACTGGGATAGCAGCTGCTGTCGACGTTTATAGTCAACCGGGCGCCGGTTGTCAGGATCGACTAAGTTGAACTCCAAAAGTTCATTGCCCTGATAAATATCCGGTACCCCGGGAGCGGTGAGCTTGATAACTGTCTGGGACAGGCTGTTCAGGATGCCAAAATGAGCGACTATGTGTAGAAAAGGGAGAAAGTTCCCGCGGAATTCGGAGGATTCTAATACTGCGTT